>CALVGV010000003.1 GCA_944327195.1 uncultured Limosilactobacillus sp. | reverse complement strand
AATCACCTTTTTTGACAAGATCATACCAAAGGTGAAATTTGAAAACTAGGATTTTAATTTCCGCGGAAGTCTAATATACTTAACATAGTTCAATGATCCATCTGTAACGGTAACTAGTTTGGATCCAAACTGTGACCGAATCTGATTAACCAATCCTTCAACAAACGTGTTTAGATCCTTGGTCTGTTGATCGGTTAACGAAATACCGGAACCATTAGCTGAAACAATGATGCTCTTGTAATCGTCATTTGATTTGTAGTGGTTTAGGGATCCGCCTTCTGCCGCAACATTTTTCACGTCATCAATTGAAGCAGTCTTATTTACATAACCCTTCAATGCCTCCACGTACCCACTAGGGAGGGTAACGGTGTTAACACTATCAAGGTCGTCTTGGGCGGCCTTTACTGCGGCTTGGGCGCTAGTCACACCATTCTGAGCACTCGTAACCACCCCGGCCGCTTCGCTTGCTGCAACCGCGGTCGAAGCAGCCGCATCACTCGCGCTCTTGTAGGCACTTTGGGCTTGGCCCACCTTGTTCGTAGCCGCAGAAGCAGCCGCCTGGGCGCTCGTTTGTACTTTTTGGGCAGCATCAAGGGCGGCGTTAGCACTCGTCTGGGCTGCTTGGGCAGACGCCAATGCTTGCTGTGCCCTTTCCAGATTAGCTTGCGCGCTAGCCAAGCCCGTCCCATTAACGGCATCTTGAGCCGCCTTCATCACGGCCTGAGCACTGTTGACGTTAGCCTTGGCCGCATCGACTTTCGCTTGGGCAGCACTAACAACTTGGTTGGCAGTGTTTGCCTTATCCTGAGCGGCTGCTTGGTCGGCCGCCTTGCTTGCAACCAGTGTTTCGGCGCTGGTTTGGGCTTGCTTGGCCGCCTCAACGGCTTGACTAGCATTCAGAACCGCGTTGGAGTCCTTAGCGATCGTGCTTTGGTCATTCTTAACCGCGGCCGAAGCGTCATTAACCGCCTTTTGCGCATCAGCTAAGCCACTGTTATTAACTGCGGCTTGCGCTTGGTCAACTGCCTTTTGCGCGTTATCAACCTTCGCTTGTTGGTCGCTGACCGCCTGGTTGGCCTCGCTAGCCGCTGTGCTTGCCAAGGCAACATTCGCCGAAGCACTTGCCACGGCATCGTTAGCACTGTTCACGGCCTGTTGATCGTTGCTAATTGCCGTTTCCGTCTTTGCAATGTTGGCCGAAGTAGCTTCATCGGCGACCTTTTGCGCATCACTGACCGCTTGGCTTGCCGAAGCAACATTTGCCGAAGCACTTGAAACGGCTGCGCTGGTTGAAGCGACATTACTATTTGCTTCCGTAACTTGAGTGGCCGTACTATCTGCCACTTTTTGGGCGTCGCTAACCGCTTGGCTAGCACTGTTAACGTTATCTTGGGCTTGATCGATCGTCGAAGCGGCCGAAGCAACCTGAGTCGTTTTGCTTGCAGCGCTAGCGGTAGTATCTGCATGTGCGGTGGTGGCAATCCCGGTGGCGGTCACGGCCGCGACCCCAGCAACTAGTGCCAAATCTTTCTTTGCGTTCATGGCAATACTCCTCCCCTAACAAGAATTGATAGCGTTTACTAAATCACACTTATATTTTGCGACTTATTTGAATTTTGTAAAGAAAATTTTGCGTTTATTTTTAGAAAATGTGAATTAAAAGGTGCAGAGGCAATAAGTTTCCCTGGTTATCCCTCGTCCTCTTTGTTTTGTAATGCCCAGCTTTCGGGATTATTTGCTCCTAGCGACAAAAAAGGACAAAAAAGAGGCCGGCAAAAATACCGGTCTCCAAAACGGATTAATCACTATGGCTCTTACACCATTTGCGCTCAATCTTTGAATAGTCGAGTTCCGTGCACCGCCTCGTCGTAGGTCCACCTCTTAATTGCTTGCATCTCACCGGTCTGGTAATAGTCGGCAAGCAGCCCATTCCACTCGTCCCAATGCGCGAGCGGGAGGTTTATTAGTCCAACCCCACTGTCAATCATTAGCTTGTTGGCCACCAGGGTTGCAGTGCGCTTGTTGCCGTCCCAGAATAGCTGGCCCCGCATCAGGTGGTACATGAGGGTGATTGCCTTGTCCGTTGTGCTCAGGTCAGGATCCTGGATTAGCTGCTCCTAGTAAGCCTGCTCCTTTGCCGAGTCAACCACCGACGGCACAAATTCATCCCCGTTTGGCAGGCCAACGCTCCCCCGCCCCGTCCGCAGTTCGCCCGGGAAAAGGGCGTCCTTACTTGCCACCAGCGCATTTATCCGCTTCGCAAACTCCAGCGACGCCGGCTCGGTGCTATTCAAAACCAATTGCCACCCCTTCTGGAGGAGGATAATCACGTCCCGATCGTGCGCGGAAACTCCGCTTACGGCTTGGCCAGCGAGAATGGCTTCGGTTTGCGCGAATGAGGTAGTGACCCCTTCAAAGCGGGAATTCGTGTGGATCAGCTGGGCTAAGTTTTGGCGAGCAAAACGTTGATTAAGCGTCCTCGTTAGGTGATACCGATCTGGAAAGTTCACGCTCATGCCCCCTCTACTGGATTAAAGTTTCATCCTTGCGTGAATGGAGGTTAGTCCCATTCCCCGTACTATTTCAGATTATGCCACAGTAACTCCGGTTTGGGGTTATCTTTTCCATATTCACCTAAATGACTTGCTAGCTCACGTCCAGAGCACCCACGAAACCACATCAGCACCAAAAGATATGGCATAATAACAATGAGGTGATCCGAATGGAGAGTATTCAAGAAATTTTGCGGCAAAACAACATTACCCCAACCGAGCTCGCCCGCCTTTCCGGCCAGTCGCTTGCAACTATCAACGAAACCATCAATAAACCCGTTGATTCCTGGACCGTCAACGTACTAACTGCAATTGCAAATGCAATTAACATGCCTGCCGGGGACCTCCTGAACCGCCTTCAGGATACAAGCGAGGATCACTACGAACTGCTCATTGATCGGGATGCACGAACTGTTCAGGGCGTAAAAATTGCCGATCCAGAAACTTTTGACATTGTTAGTTTCGTGGCGCAAAATAACGCGCTCGCGGGGTGGCAACCATCTGCTAGTGACATCAAAATGCTAGTAGAGACGGCCAACCATCCCGATCCAGCCGAGGTGGCACGGATTGAAAAAATTTGGAACGAGGACATCTAATTTAGCTTTATCGTCATCCTATATCTATTTCGAGTCGATTGTGCTACTAAGCACGAACTACTATCAGAGGTAATCACAATGGAAATTCTCAAGACAAGAAAACAAGGAAATGAGGTTGTGATACCTGTTCCGAGCTCATTTAATATCGCCGCCGGCATCCCCTTCCGACCAAAATTAACAAGCCGAGGAATTTTCTACGAATACACTGATGATCGTGAGTTCTTCGATTTTGACGAAGAAATTCTCAAGGATCTAATTTCTCAGGGACTGAATGGGCAAGAATTGCTGACCGAATTTAGAAGACTGAAAGCTACCCTCCCAAAGGCAATGGATAAGTTGCTCGAATTAACCGAGCAAGAAGCGAATACTGCGCAAGCAATGACAAGGGAGCAGTTTCTAAAAGAAATTGGCCTATAAATTCAGAAGATCATACCATAGCTAAAAGCCACTGCTGACGTTAATCAACAGTGGCTTTTGTCCTACTAGCTAATTTTTTAAGTTTTAAGCGTATTAAATTTTACGCCACTCGACGAAGAAGAACTAATGACCTTCGATAATATTGTCGAGATAACTAAAAGAGCAAAAGGAGTAGAAAACAATTTTTAGCTAGAAAGAATAACAAATGGATTGTAAGCACCATATATAATATACGCAATGTATTTAGGAGGTACCGAAAATGGTAAAAAATAATCGATCTGGGCTTGAGAGGGCCTTGGTGGAATTGGAAAACGGCAACTATAAATCATTTAACTCCGTAGAAGAGCTTTTTGATGATTTAAACGACGAAGACGATAACGGCAATAATTAGACGAAAATTAACTGTACTGCTGAATTTAGAAAAGACTGGAAAAGCTTGTAAGAAAAGATATGATATGAATTTGTTAAAAGAAGTGGTGATAGCGGCTTTGGTATTGAATTACGAGATGAATTGAAAAAGACAATTAACGAATTAAAGGAAATGGATAGCGGTCCGAGAGGGTCGCTATCCATTTCCTTTTCAATGAAAAAGCCTACTACAGCTCCGTTCACGAAACTGCGGTAGGCGCTAGCTAGTCAATAATTTAATTCCATTACTCCGCCAGGTCCCGCGGCTTCCCGTAGCCGTACCCCTGGCGATAGTCAATCTTCAGTTGATCGGCCAGGGCCATCTGGCCTTCCTCCTCGACCTTGCCGACGATCGGTTCGACCTCATAGTCGGCGAGGCGGCGCTGCCACTGGGCGAGAGTGACGTCGATCCAGTGGTTGGCCGACTTGTTGAAGGCGGTGGCGTTGAACTTGAGGTAGTCGGTCGCCGCCAAGAAGGGCCGCAGCTTGCGGTACTGCTGGCGGGAGGAATCGACGTCCTCAATCGTGAACTTCAGCCGCTTTCCCCGCTGACTGGTCATCAGCCGGCGGATCACCCAGCGCTGGACCGGGTTGGCGGCGAGTAGCTCCTGGGCGCCGATTTCGATGTCAATTTCCACCCGGCCGGTCACCCCCAGTAGCCAGGAGAAGAAGTACCCGGCGCGAAAGTCGGTCAGTTGGGTGACGGTCAGGTTGAGGCCCAACTGTTTAGTTTGCTCGGTCAGCCGCGGGGTCACTTCCTCCACGGCGGCGATCACCATGCTCAGCGGGAAGGCGGCAACGTTGGCCGGCAGGTGCCACTTGCCCGTCGTCGGGTCGGCCTCGCGCAACAGAAGCTCGTAGCCAACCGGTTGCTCGTTTGCGTAGATCGTCTGCACGAAGTACTTGTAACGACCACCGAAGTCCGCCTCGGCGTCGATCCCGCGCTTGCTTTGGTAGCGCAGGCGCGCCTCGAGACAAAAGAGGAGGCACACTAGGGTGAAGAGGAGCCAGGTGATCAGCAAAATCAATTCGAACTTAGTCATCAGTCATCGCCTTTCGTTTCGGGCTGATCCACTTGCCGCTCCCCTGCCCGGCAACCGCCCGGACGGCGGGGATGAAAGTGGTGACGATCGTCAGCGGGTTAATCAGCCAGGTAAAGAGGAGGTAGAGCGGGGCAAAGGCAAAGTAGCGCAGCTTGGCGCCGTTGAAGTCCATCACGAGCGCCGCCACCACCTGAAAGAGGCCGGCGATCAGCTGGAAGTTGACGTAGATCATGCTCATGGCCAGGCCGTGGTAAACCCGCTCGTAGTTGCCGCTCAGGGCAAAGCCGGCCATCGCGCAGAGGAAGATGACCGAGGTGATCCAAAAGAAGAAGGACCAGATGATCGACAGGGTGGTGTCGGTCATCATCGGGATCACGAAGCGGTGGCGCCAGGGGTGACGGAAAATCTTCCAGAAGTTGGTCAACCAGACCTCGGTCCCGCCCTGGGCCCAGCGCTTGCGCTGCCGGTAGAGGTCGCGTAGTGATTCGGGGACGTTCATGTGAAAAACGATGTCGGGGGCGAACTTGGGCGTTAGGTTGGTGAAGGTGTGGTCCCAGGCGATTGAGATGTCCTCGGTTGCCCGGTCCTGGCGAAAGCCACCAACCTTAATCAAAAAGTCACGCCGGTACATCGTGTTGGCCCCGCTGTAGGCGTACATCGTGTTGTTGATGGCGGTTTGGCTGCGCTTGATGATGCCGACGATGCTGGAAAACTCGACCGTCTGCGACTTGCCCCACAGGCTGGTGCGGTTGTAGACATCCATGTTGGCGGTGATGGCGGCGTAGTTGATCCCCCGCGGGCCGTTGAAGTAGCGCAGGTACTTTTGCAGGGCGCCCCGCTCCGGCAGGGTGTCGGCGTCGTTGCTTAAGATGTACTCCCCCTTGGCAAAGAAGATGCCGACGTTGAAGGCGTGGGCCTTGCCTTGGTTCTTCTCGATCCGGATCACCCGCAGGCGGTCGTCCTCTTCCTGCAGACGCCGCAGGAGCTGCGGGGTGGCGTCGGTCGAACCGTCGTCCATCACTAGCAACTCGTAGTTGTGGTAGTCGAGCTCGTGGAGGAGGTAGTTGACGGTGCTTTCGATCACCAGCTCCTCGTTGTGGGCCGGGATCATGATCGTCACGAAGGGCTCTTCGGTCAGCCGCTCGCCCGGCACCAGTTCCTCTTGCCGACGAAAGAGGCGGTAAGCCAGCGCGCCGAAGAACCAGAACATCGCCCCGAGGACCGGGTAGAGGCAAAGGATCAGGGTGACGACCAGCAGGAAGAGATGGCCGCCGGAATAAACACTAGCGCTCATCGGCTTCCCCCTTCACCACTTGCTTCAGCTGGTTATTGGCCAGGTTTTGCTCCGGGCTAACCGTGAAGGTACGAACGGTCCGGCGCAGGTTGGCCGGGCCAAGGCGGCCGGTCATGAAGGTCTCGGCTGCCTGGCGTTCCCGCTGGCTGCGGTCCGGATCGTAGAGGGGCCACTTGTCGACCAGGCCGCGCGACCGCTGCAACTGAACGTAGGCCACCGTCAGGCAGAAGACTGCCGTCATTGCCAGGGCAAAGAGCAGCAGGACCGCGAGAAAGTCGAAGGTCACAAAGCCCTCCGGGTAGTGCCAGAAAAAGTGGCCCCAGCGCCCATTGGTCTGATGGGCCAGCAGGGTTGCCCCGGTGATCACGATCGGGACAAAGAGCAGCAGCCAGCCCAGGAGGGCCACCAGGGTTTGGCGCAGCTTCAGCCCCCAGTGGCCGCGCGCAAAGTAATCATCACGGTAGTTTTGGTTTTCAATTTTGATCTCCTAAAAAGCGTTCGTTAACTATTCATCCCCGCTTGGGGACAGCTTGCCGATTGTAACACATTTTTTGATAAAAATATAATTTTCTTCAAAAAATCCCGTGCTCCCCTCGAAGGAAGAGCACGGGATCGTTTAGTTGCTACTGGTCTTGGTGACCGCCCCGGTGGCGTAGTTAATCGTGATGTTACGCTGGACGTTTGGCACGAAGACGTTGAACTGGAGGCTGCCGTCCTTGGACTTGGCCTCGATGTGGGCCCCGGCCGGGACTTTGTTGTTGCCGTCGTAGATGTCGGTCACGCGGTAACGCACCTGCTTGTTCTGGTCAAGTGCCTGGCGAACCAGGCCCTCGTAGTAGTTTTGCCCGGTCGAGGTTGACGAGCGGGCCTCGTTTGCCCAGGCGGTTTGGGTGGCGATGTTCTTGTAGTTCGACTCGGAGGCATCGAAGCTGCTCAGGCCGCCGACCAGGGCGTAACCCAGCAGGTGGCCGCGATCGTAAGCGTGGCTCGGGCCGTTGGTCAGGCCGGTTGCCTGGAGGAAGCCGGCCGGTTTCCACTCGCTGGCACCGTTACCGGTCGACTCACGGCTCTTGTACTGGCGGGTGGTCTTGTTCAACCAGGCGTCCCCCCGCCAGGCGCGGCCCTGGCTGTCCAACTTGTTGGTTGCGTAAGGGGCGCTGGAAATGTTGGCCTTGATCTTGGTCTTGTTATTATTGACGATGTAGGCCCCGGCCTCGTTCCAGGTCAGCGAGCCGCCGAGCTGGTTGCGAACGTTGGTGGTCAGCACCGAGGAGGCCAGTTTTTGGCTGGGGGCCTTCATCGTCGACGAAGACGAGGAGGACGAATAGGACCGCCCCGTCCGCCAACTGCTCCAGGCCTCCTGGAGAGCGGCGGTTAGCTTGCTGGTAACCTGACTGGTGGATTGGCTGGTGCTAGTGGTGGCACTGCCGTTGCTACTGCTGTTGGCTGGTTGCTGGAAGGCGGCCGCAATTGCGAACAGAATTCCGAACACAAGCAGCCAGTGGACAAATTTTCGAAATTTTCGTTTCACGGTTTTGCTCCTTAAAGGCTTTGATACCATTATTTTATCATAAATTCGTCGCCTTTTGAACGTGTATTCGCCGCCTGCAAAGAAAAAGTGCGTCCATCGTTTTGCCTACTTCGCTTGCTACTATTTAAAAAGGCCGTGAAGTCACTAGTAAGTGAATTCACGACCTTGTAACTCATTTCTGTTGGTCAATTAGTTGGTTAATCTCGTCATCGCTAAGTCCATGATTTGTCGCTTCCTTTCTGGGTTAGCGTTGTAACCATCAATTTCCTTGACTAACCGTTTGGCAAATAATGAGTCCCATAAGCATAAAGGCCCACCATGCACTTCGGCACAGTGAACCTTGTATTTCTTATCCCTGTTGATCAATTAGCTGATTAATTTCCGCATCGCTAAGCTTACCATGAGCCGCGCCCTTGGCAAAATTAAAGATTGTGTCCTGGTCTGCACCAGACTTCTTAGCCGTCTTGATTAGCTCGGTTATCGTCTCTGATACTCCCTTTTGGAGTCCCTCTTGCATTCCTTTTTGATGTCCCTTTTCTTCACCCATCATTTCAGCATCCTTCAGTTTCATTGCTAGTTCCATGATTTGTCGCTTCCTTTCCGGGTCAGCGTTGTAACCATCAATTTCCTTAACTAACCGCTTGGCCAAACCTGAGTGGTTATCCCGGCGTTGGTTCATCACGTCGATTATTGCTTGAAGATCAGGGTTAATTTCCCCGTTAGTTCCAGTAGCATTAATTATGATCTCACTTGAGGCCGTCTTTAGCTCAATTTCGCGGTGGTCGCGTTCAAAGTGACCAAACTCGTAACGGCGCAATCCCACGCCAAAGGGATCAAAGGCACAGAGGAAAATGACGTAACTCGGCCGTAGTTGCCGAAAATCTTCGTGCGTGCGGAGGGTTTCCTTATCGATTTGTGACTGGTAATAGCGCATCCGCTTTCCCAGATCTTTTTCATCAGCAACCTGCATCTCAATGTCGTAGTAGCGACCCTGATTGTCGTGGACCACCACGTCAAAGCGGCTTTGGCGTTGCTTCCCCAAGTGGTTGATCTCGTGTTGGTTTTCGTGGCCAACCAGGCCGGTGATGTTCAGGTCCGGCAAAACCGCCTGGATCACCGCCAAGCAATTCTCCTTCCGGCTCATCACCCACTCTAAAATCAGGTCGTTCGTAAATCCGTAGTACTCTTCAGTTGCCATCTTCGGGTACTCCCTTTCTTATTTTACCATGAGCACTCTTCTCTAGCATTAAAGGGGCACCGTACTGCGCAGAACGGCTTCTTCCATCAATTCTCTTTCTTGAACTAATTGTACCGTAAAAGCTTTCCGTAATCAACTATATGTTCTGATTATCGAACACATTATTTAAAATAAGGGGACATAGTATTGACAACCAACTTTCACGTTCGCCAGTTACCCACTTGCTCCCCCGATGGTTAGAAAAAAGACCGCCGCTGATCGGCAAAATCAGCGACGGTCGCAAATGATGATTTGTTGCTTCCCTACTTAGCCGCCTTGCGGTTGCGGAGGAAGAAGATGGCGATGATGATCGCGAGGAAGATCACCCCAACCGTAACCGAAACGCGGGTGTCGGGGTTAATGAACATGAAGAGCACGATCACCGCCAGGGAAATCAGGGCGAAGTAGTTGTAGTACGGGAAGAAAGGCACCTTGAAGGGGTGGTCGGCCAGGTCCTGCGGGTTTTGCTTGCGGTAGTTCAGTTCCGCCAGCAAGATCACGAACCACGGCACCATCCCCGGCAAGACACTCGAGGAGTAGACAATCACGAAGAGGTTCGATGAGGAAGAGTTGAGCGCCGTCAGCACGAAGTTCACCACGAAGCCGAGGAAGATCCAGAAGGAAATCGTCAGGATGGCCACGTTTGGCACCACCCGCTTGGACAGGCGGCTGAAGAAGGCCGGCACTTCCTTGTCAACCGAGAGCTTGAAGAGCATCCGGCTGGCCGAGTAGATCCCGGAGTTGGCCCCGGACAGGGCCGCCGTCAGGACAACGAAGTTAATGATCCCGGCCGCCCCGGTGATCCCGACCTTGGTGAAGGTTTCAACGAAGGGCGAACCAACCGCGCTGAGCTTGTTCCACGGGTAGATCGAAACGATCACGAAGATGGCGCCGATGTAGAAGATCAAAATCCGCCAGAGGACCGACTTGACAGACTTGACGATCGCATGGCGCGGCGAGGCCGATTCCCCGGCCGTGATCCCGAGCAGTTCAACCCCCTGGTAGGAGCCGGCGATCACCGCCATCGAGAAGACGAAGCCCTTCAGCCCCCGCGGGAAGAAACCACCGTGGGTCCAGAGGTTGCTAATGCCGACCGGCTGCCAGTTGTTGCCGAAGCCGAGGACGATCACCAGCAGGCCGACGATGATCATCGCGATGATCGTGACCACCTTGATCATCGCAAACCAGAATTCCAGCCGCCCGTAGGCCTTGGCGCTGGCCAGGTTGGCGAGGGTGAGGATGACGATCATCACCACCCCCGAAATCCAGTCCGGTAGGTTGGGCCACCAGTAGTTGAGGTACTGGCTCATCGCGATGATGTCGGAAATTCCGACAATGATGAACTGAAAGACGTTGCTCCACTTGACGACCGAGCCGGCCACCGGGTGGATGTACTCGGCCCCGTAGTCGGCAAAGGAGCCGGTTCCCGGCTTGAGGTAAACCAGTTCCCCCAACGCCCGCATCACCCCGTACAGAACGAGGCCGACGAAGGCGTAGGCCAAAAGGACCGAGGGCCCGGCCCACTTGATCGTCGAGGTGGCCCCCATGAAGAGGCCGGACCCAATCGTCCCCCCGATGGCGATCATTTCCATCTGGCCGGGCGTCATTGACCGTTTAAGCTGTTTTCCTTCCTGATTATCCATGAAAATCCCCCTCGCTTCCTGCATCATACAAAAAACCAGCCTTCTGCGCCGAATGAGAAATGGCTGAGAAGACTGGTTTACGTTGGTTTCGCTTTTTATCCACCGCAAAAGTCCTCAACCAGCAACTGTTGTTGTGGTTGAGGTGGAGGTAGTTTGGGTGGTGAATTGAATTAGTACCATGCGAACTTCCTCCTTTCCGGTGTTTACGATTATTAGGATACCATTAGAAAAACTGGCGTGCAAGCAAAAAGTCCTATTTTTGCCTACATCGTGTGGAGCACCCGCTCGATGTCGTCGATGATCTGTTCCGGGGTCAGGTGGTACCACTCGGCCAAAACGTCGGCCGGCACGTTATCGGCAAACTCCCGCGGGGCGCCGAAGTTGAGCACCTTGATGTTGGTGGCGCCGAAGTAGCGGTCGATCATCTCGCCGAAGCCGCCGCTGAGGTTGCCGTCCTCGAGGGTGACCACCAGGTCGTGGCGCTCCTGGAGGTAGTGCAGGTCCTCGCGGTCGATGTTGGTAACCGACTTCGGGTTGATCAGGCTGGCGTCGATGTTGAGCTTGCGCTTGAGCTGGGCAACCACTTCCTCGCCGAGGGTCCAGAAGTCGCCGACGGCCATGATCGCCACCTCGCTCCCCTGGTGGGCGATCTCGTAGTCAATCATCGAGTAGTCGTCCTGGGTGGCCGGCCGGTGCAGGAGCGGCTTTTCCGGTTGGCGGATCACCACCGGGGTCTCGGTTTGCTTGATCGCCCAGCGGAGCATCGAGATCATTTCCTCAACGCTGGTTGGCGCCAGGTACTCGACGTTTGGCAGGCTGCTGATGTAGGAGATGTCGAAGCTTCCCTGGTGGGTGGCCGAACCGCTGGCGATCGTCCCGTTGCGCACGATCATTACCACCGGCAGGTCGTTCAGGGCCATGTCGTGAACCAGCTGGTCAAAGGCCCGCTGGAGGAAGGTCGAGTTCTGGAAAACCACCGGCCGGATCCCCCCCTGAGCCATTGCCACCGCCGAGGAGACCGCCATCTGTTCGGCGATGCCGACGTCAAAGTAGTGGTCGGGGAAGCGCTGCTCGAAGCGGTGGAGGTCAAAGACGCCTGGGATGGCCGCGGTGATCGCCGCCACCGGGATCCCGTCTTCAACCTGACGGATCAGTTCATCGACCACCGCCGCCGAGTAGGATTCCTTGACCGCCGGCTGCTTGTTTTCGCCGGTGGTCAAGTCGAAGGCCGGCCGCCAGTGGTAGCGTTCCGGTTCAGCAATCGCCGGGGCGTAACCGGCCCCCTTCTGGGTAACCACGTGGAGGACGATCGGGTGGTCGATGTCCTTGACCTCCTGGAAGGTGGAGATCATTGCCGCCAGGTCGTTGCCGTTGGCGACGAAGCGGTAGTCGAGGCCCATGAACTTGAAGAGGTTGTTTTCGCTTTGCCCCTTGGTCCGCCGCAGTTCGGCCAGGCCGGCGTAGAGGCCGCCCTGGTTCTTGGCAATCGAGTTTTGGTTGTCGTTGACGACGATGATCAGGTTCGACTTCAGCTTGGCGGCGTTGTTTAGGCCCTCAAAGGCCAGCCCGCCGCTGAGCGAGCCGTCGCCGATTACCGCCACCAGGTTTTCGTGCTTGTGGCGCATGTCGCGGGCCTGGGCCATCCCCACCGCCAGGGCGATCGAGGTCGAGGTGTGGCCAATTTCAAAGAAGTCGTGGTCGCTTTCCTCGGGGGCGGTGTAGCCGGTGACGTCGCCGTAGTGGTCGGGATCCAGGAAGCCCAGCTTGCGCCCAGTCAGCATCTTGTGCGGGTAGGACTGGTGGGAAACGTCCCAGATTACCTTGTCGTGGGGAGAATCGAAGACGTAGTGAAAGGCCAGGGTAACCTCCATGATCCCCAGGTTGGGGCCGATGTGGCCACCAATGGCGCTGTCCCGTTCCAAAACCAACTGGCGCATTTCGCCGGCCAACTGCTGGAGTTGGGCCAAGCTGAGGCCCTTGAGGTCTTGGGGTTCGTTGATTTCATTCAAGAGGTAATCGGGGTGCAAGTTCATGAACACTTCTCCTTTAATAGTTCACCGTTGCGCGTTCCACGCAAAACATTACAAACGTAATCAACACTTCCTATTCTACACCAATGACCAGGGAACCAAAAGGAAGATTTCCGCTCCCCGCCGCTTGTGCTAAGATAAAACTACTACCGCGAAAGGAAGCACGTTTCATGGAACCCAGCAGCAACGCCGTTAACCACCTGGCCCCGACCCTCCCGCTGACCACCGCCCAGGCCGCCTTGGTCAAGCAGATCCTAGCCTTCACCACCGCCCACCTCAAGGAGGAGGGGCCGGCCGTCTTCGTGGTCGAGGGTGAGGCCGGCACCGGCAAGAGCGTCGTCTTGACCCACCTCTTCAACGACCTCCAGGTGGCCGCCCGCACGGCCAAGGAGAGCCCCCTCTACCAGACCAAGAACCAGTTCACCGTCAACCACCCCGAGGTCTTAAAGGTTTACCGCGAGCTGGCCGGGGGCCAAGCCCACCTCCTGAAGAAGGACTTCCAGCGGCCAACCAGCCTGATCAACCAGCTCGATAAAAGCGGCGACCACCGCGACGTGGTGGTGGTCGATGAGGCCCACCTCCTCTTGTCGAAGGCCGACCACTACAACAACTTCTACCACGACAACCAGATGACCGAGCTGCTCAAGCACGCCAGCGTGGTGATTTTGGTGGTCGACTTCGCCCAGGTGCTGCGGATGAAGAGCCTCTGGACCCGGGAACGGCTGGCCCGGCTGCTGGCCCCCTACCCCAGCCAGTGGGTCAAGCTGACCCACCAGTTCCGGATGCAGGCCCCGCAACCGCTGGTCGACTGGCTCAACGCCTTCACCGCCGGCACGATTACCCCCCTGCCATCGGTTGACTTGGCCGACTACGACTTCCGGATCTTTGATGACGCCGAGGAGATGCGCCAGCTGATCGTCCGTCGTAACCAGCAGGGCGGCATGGCGCGGGTGCTGTCAACCTCGGGCTACCCCTCGATCCTCGACGGCGGCAAGCACTACATCACCGAGGGCCGCTTCAAGCTTCCCTGGGACCAGTACAACTTCACCGCCACCCCCTGGGCCGAGTTGCCGGAAACGATCAACGAGGTCGGCTCGATCTACACCTGCCAGGGCTTCGACCTGAACTATGCCGGGATCATCATCGGCCCGGTCTTCTACCAGGATCCGGCCAGCGGGCGGCTCGAGGTTGACCTCAGCCGCTACACCGACACCGAGGCCTTCAAGCGGCGGGCCGACCTGACCGACCCGGCCGAAATCGACCGCCTCAAGAGGCAAATGGTCCGCAACGCCCTCAACGTGATCGTGAAGCGCGGGGTGAAGGGCACCTACCTCTACGCCCACGACCCCCTCCTTCGCCGCACCCTCACCCAGCTCTACCACACCAGTCAATTGGAGAAAGAAAATGACGACCACTAAGCACAAAATTGCCAAGCTCCCCCTGATTGTCCTCGCCCTCCTGGCCACCGCCGGCCTGCTCGTCCTCTTAGTCCGCGACTTCTGGCCGGAAATCCAGCTCCTGCTGCACTACAATACCGCCAACCGCGCCCGCCTGATCACGATGGTCCAGGCCCACGGGCTGCGGGACATGCTCTTCTTGCTACTGATCGTCGGCCTGCTCAACGCCGTCCCCGGTGCCTCCAACTCGGTGATCTGCATCTTCGCCGGCCTCTGCTACGGCCCCTGGATCGGCTTTGCCCTCAACTGGGCTGGCAACATCCTCGGCAACTGCGTCGTCTCGGCCCTGATCACCCGGCTGAACTTTTCGCGCAAGTTCAAGAAGAACCGGATTCTCGACCGGCTGATGAAGCGCGACCACCCCGAGGTCGGCTTGACCCTGGGCTACATGGTGCCGGTGATCCCGAGCATTCTGGTGAACTACTCGGCGGTCCAGCTGAAGATCCCCAAGCGCCAGCACCTGGCCATGGTGATGATCGGCATGCTGCCGACCTCCTTCCTCTACGCCTTCGGGGGCGACGCGATCATTCGCGGTTCCTACAAGCGGATCGCCCTGGTGGTGGTCGTGATCATTGCTCTGATCCTGCTTCGCAAGGTTGCCATTCGGGAGCGGCGGCGGTTGGCTGACCGGAAGGGTTAGGGGGTTTTTATTTTGAATTTAGTTAAAGTAAATCGCTGATAGTCACCGAAGTGGCAAAGAAAAACCGCGGGCGCCGATCCCGACGCTCGCGGTTGGTTCAAATTTGATTGGCCTATTCCGGGTGGCTGAAGAGCTGGGCGGCCTTGATCGCCCGCTGCCAGCCGGCGTAGCGGCGGGCCGCCTCGGCCGGGGCCATCTGCGGGGTGAAGTGGTGGCCGAGCTTGCTCATTTCCTTCAGCTCCCCTTCCCCACTCCAGAAGTCGACCGCCAGCCCGGCCAGGTAGGCGGCACCGAGGGCAGTCGTTTCCTCGATCGCCGCCCGGGCAACCGGCGTCTGCAGGAGGTCGGCCTGGAACTGCATCAAATAGTCGTTGCGGCTGGCCCCGCCATCGACGGCCAGCTGGGTCAGGTCGAGGCCGGTGTCCTTGATCATCGTGTCGACCACGTCGCGGGTCTGGTAGGCAATCGCCTGGAGGGTGGCGCGGATGATGTTGCCGCGGTCACTCCCCCGGGTCAGGCCAAACATCGCCCCGCGCACCTCCTGGTCCCAGTAAGGGGCGCCGAGGCCGGTGAAGGCCGGCACCACGTAGACCCCGCCGGTGGTTTCGGCGGCCACCGCCAGCTTCTCCGACTCGCTGGCCGACTTGAAGAACCGGAGGCCGTCGCGGAGCCACTGGACGGCCGAACCGGCAACGAAGATGCTCCCCTCGAGGGCGTAGTTGACCTTGCCGTCCAGCCCGTAGGCCACCGTCGTCAAGAGGCCGTTTTCGGACAGGACCGGCTGCTGGCCGGTGTTCATCACGATGAAGGCCCCGGTCCCGTAGGTATTCTTGACACTCCCCTTCTCGAAGGCGGTCTGGCCAAAGAGGGCCGCCTGCTGGTCGCCGGCGATTCCGGCAATCGGCACCTGGACGCCGAAGAAGTGGTAGTCGTTGGTGTAGCCAAAGATCGACGAGGACGGCTTGACCTCCGGCAGAAGTGCCCGCGGAATATCCAGCTCAGCCAGGATCTCGTCGTCCCAGTCGAGTTGGTGGATGTTGAAGAGCATCGTCCGGCTGGCGTTGGTGTAGTCGGTGGCGTGAACCTTGTGGCTGGTCAGGTTCCACAAGAGCCAGGTGTCGATCGTGCCGAAGAGCAGGTCGCCGCGGGCCGCCTTCTCGCGGGCGCCGGGGACGGTGTCGAGCAGCCACTTGATCTTGGTGGCCGAGAAGTAAGAGTCAATCACCAGGCCGGTCTTTTGGTGGATCTGCTCGGTCAGGCCGGCGGCGGTCAAGTCCTCGGCAATCGGGGCGGTCTGCTTGGACTGCCAGACGATTGCCCGGTGGATCGGCTTGCCGGTGTGCTTGTCCCAGATGACGGTCGTTTCCCGCTGGTTGGTGATCCCGATCGAGGCGATCCGGTAGGGCTTGACCTGGGCCTTGATCATCACGTCGGCGATCACCGCCTGGACGGCCTCCCAGATCTCCACCGCGTCGTGTTCCACCCAGCCCGGTTGGGGAAAGTACTGGTGAAACTCGCGCTGGGCGATCGCCACCACCTGGCCGGCGTGGTCAAAGATCATTGCCCGGGCGCTGGTCGTCCCCTCGTCAATTGCCATTACGTATTGCTGTTCGTTCACGATTATCGTCCTTTCGAGAATCGGCCGCGCGGGCCTTCCTTGCACCGGTGGCAAAACATTTACCACTAAAAAGGGGAGCCGGGAACCTTTCCCGCCTCCCCCCACTTGGGTTGCCCCTACTTTTCGCTGGTCAGCTTGCCGCCAACCGCGTAGTGGTCGTGGGCCATCTCGCTGAGCACGATGTGGATCCGTTCGGCCGGCACGTTGGCGTCCTTGGAAATGGCGGCGGTCACGTCCGCCACCAGGGCCTTCAGTTGTTCGGGCGTCCGCCCTTCAAGCAGTTCAATGTGGACTAATGGCATAAGCGTTCCTCCTTGAGCTTGCGGGGCCTCGTAAGCGTCCCCATGATTAGATTAGTATCATCATATCACATTCTGGCGGCCGGCGCCGCAAACTTTAATTGCGCTTGCGGAGCTGATGACGGATTTCGGCCACGTCGGCCCGCTTCCCGGTGAAGATCAGGCGGTCGTTGTATTCCAGCACCGTCGACCCGTGCGGGGTAATCCAGTGGTTGCGGCGGCGGATCCGGCTGACGGTGATCTTGTCGATGAATGGCAGGTCCATCAGCTGGCGGCCGGTGAAGCGGTGGTTGGTTACCCGCACTTCGTAGAGGCCGGCCTCGGTATCGGTCAGCATCCGCATGACCGACGGCGATTCGATCAGCGCCCGCAGGAAGCTGACCTGCACGGCGTAGGGGTTGAAGACCTCAATCCCGGCCGCCGTCAGCCGCTCCATCCGGTCACTGGTTGCCGACCGGTCGGTCTGAAAGGCAATCACCCGCTTGATGCCGGCCTCCTTGGCCATGGTGGCGAAGCGGGCGTTTTGGCCGTCGTTTAGGTAGGAGGCCACCAGGATGTCGGCCCGCAGTAGCCCGGCCTCGCGGAGGTGGTCGGTGGTGATCTCCGGCAGAAGGGTCAGGTTTTCGACCTCACTGTTGTAGGCCTCGTAGTTTTCCTTCTTGCTGGTCACCAGGTGAATGTCGTACCACTGGGCGGACAGCTGCTGGGCGATCGGCACGGTGACCACGTTGGCCCCGATCAGGACCACCCGCTGCTTGATCAGGTCTTCCTTGGACAGCTTGTAGACCGAGTTGAAGACGATCGGCGCGCAGATGCAGACGATGACCGCCGCCAGGATGAAGGCGTCCTTTTGGCTACTCGAGATTACTCCCAGGCTGCGGGCAACCTGCAGGGACGGCAGGACGAGGGTGATCGTGGTTGCCGTTAGCACCCCGCCGGCCAGGGCGTTGCGCCCGGAGAAGCGCCGCCGGTAGACCAGGACCGGGGCCAGCTTGGCAATGAAGAAGCAGGCCACCAGGATCGGAATCAGGATCAGGGCGCTCGGCTTGGTGAAGAGCTCGCGCAGGTTGAGCTTGACCCCGGTCATGATGAAGAAGATCGGGATGAAGAAGCCGTAGCCAATCGAGGTCAGCTTGTCGGCGGTTGACTCGTGCGGCTCCAGCAGCTTCATCACCATCCCGGCCAGGAAGCCACCGAGGATCGTTTCGGCGCCGACCTGTTCGGCGATGATCACCAGGGTGAAGATCAGAAAGAAGGCCAGCCGGATGTCGAGCTGGGTGGTCGCCTTGGTGATCTTGTTAAACCAGATGAAGGGCCGCTTGAAGCGGTAGAGCAAGAGCAGGGCCGCCAAGAAGAGCAGGACCAGGAGCCAGAGCTGGCCGGCGTTGCCCCCGTTGATCGAGGCGTAAACGGTCAGGCCAAACATCGGCACGATTTCGCCGAGGACGGCCGTCAGGAGGATCGTTTGCCCCATCGGCTTGCTGAGGATTTCCTTCTCCTTCAGGGTGGCGATCACCACCCCGAGGGCGACGGTCGAAAAGAGGATCGTCGCTAGGAAGGGATCGGTGAAGAGGCCGGTGGCCTTCAGCAGGAGGGCCAGGCCGGCGGCCACCAACACGACGCCCCCGAAGGCCCAGGAGGCCAACTGGACCGGCGAGGCCTGCTGCTCCTCACCGTCCGCGGCCGGCCGGCTCTTGAAGAGGCTGAAGTCGATCTCCATCCCGGAGAGGAACATCAGCAAAATCACCCCAAGGTCTGACAAGAGGGTCAGGGTGGAGGTGGTTTGCACCAGGTTGAAACCGGATTTCCCGATGATGATGCCGACAACGATTTCGGCAACCGCCGTCGGCACCCCGGTAATCTTGAAACGGGCCATCATGATTGGAATCACGAGGGCCGCGAGCATGACAATGAACATTGAGAGTTGGGTCATTTTCCTTCCCCCTTTTATTAAATCACCGACTAGGATAGCGGATTTATTGGCAAAATGCACCCCCTTCGGCCCCTTTTTTCTGCCCCGGGGAGAAAAAAAGGCTAAATTTGAAGAAAATGCGAAGTTTGGCCCCCGCCACAAATTAGAAAAATGGTAAAATGGAAGAAAAGGGATACCACTTTCAGGAGGGATACCATTATGGTAAGCAAAAAACTTTCGGCCTGTACCAGCATTTTGATCGGCAAGGGAGCCAGCCTCGACGGCTCGATCATGATCGGCCGCAACGAGGACGCCAAGCCGGCCTGGCCCAAGCGGCTGGTGGTCCACCAGCGCGGCGAAGTTGGCGGCCGCTTCCGCTCCAAGGAAACCGGCCTCGAACTCCAGTTGCCGCAAACTAGCTTCAAGTACACCGCCACCCCGGAATGGACCGACCGCTACGGCCTCTTCGAGGAGGGCGGGATCAACGAGTACAACGTGGCAATGAGCGCCACCGAGAGCGCCTACTGCAACGAACGGGTGCTGGCCTGCGACCCGCTGGTGGAAAAGGGCAGCCTCAACGAGGAGGCGATGGTGACCGTTGTCCTTCCCTTCGTCAAGAGCGCGCGCGAGGGGGTGCAGCGGCTCGGCCAGCTGATCGCCGAGCACGGGACCGGCGAGACCAACGGGGTCCTCTTCGCCGACGACCAGGAGGCCTGGTACTTTGAGTCCGGCGCCGGCCACTACTGGGTGGCCCAGCGGATCCCGGACGACTGCTACGCGGTGGTCGGCAACCAGCTGGCCATCCAGGAGGTCGACTTTAATGATCCGGAAAACTTTCTCTCCCACCCGCAGCTGCAAGCCTTCGTTGAGGACAACCAGCTCAACCCGAACCCGACCGGCTTCAACTTCCGCCAGATCTTCGGCACCCAGACCCGGGCCGACGCCATCTACTCGACCCCGCGGGTCTGGGATGGTCACCAGTGCTTCTCGCCAAAGGCAGCCGTCTTAGAGACGCCGGAAAGTCAGGACCTGCCCTTCTTGATGAAGCCGGAAGGGAAGCTCTCGATCCTCGACGCCCAGGACTACCTGGCCAGCCACTACCAGGGAACCGCCTTTGACCCGGTTGGCCAGGGGGCGGCAACCGACCGCCACCGCTACCGGCCGATCAGCCTGGCCAAGACCCAGGAATCCCACGTCCTTCAAACCGCCCGCCCCAACGGCAACGCCATCCACTGGCTCTCAATGGGGGTGGCGGCGGAAAGTAGCTTCGTGCCCTTCTTTGCCAAGGCAAGCGACGTCCCGGCTCCGTACAAGCGCGGCAAGCTGCCGGTCCAGCTAAACGCCGCCTACTGGATCTTCAAGCACGCCGGGGTCTTGGTTGACAGTCACTACCACGACTTCTTCCCCCTGCTCGCCGACCTGCAAAAGGAGCTGCGGATCAAGGCGCTGGCGATGGTCAAGCAGGCCGACCAGGCCAGTGCCGCGCTAAAGGGAGACCAGCAGGCCGCCTACCTGACCCGCCAGTCGATGAACTTCGCCACCGACGTGCTCACCGCCTACAAGGAGCTGAGCCTGACTTTGATTGAAAAGATGACCGACTACTCGCCGCTCAACTTCAAGACCGACGAGAACCTGTAATAACCCCGAACACCAAAAGGGAGCGGCAGGCAACTGACATGGTTGCTTGCCGCTCCCTTTTAGTTTTGGCCCCGGCCCGGGCCCTGGGCGTTAGATTCCAGCAGGTACTCCTCAATCAGCTTGACGATCTGCCGGTTCTGCGGCAGGTTAGAGTGCTGGGCCTGCTCGCCGGTAACCGTCATCGAGGTGTAGTGCTTGACTCGCTTTTGGTAGATGTACTTGCCGGCCAGGACCGAGTTGGCCGGCACCAGGCCGTCGGAGGTGTAGGAGTCCTCGTTGCCGACGACGGCAATCACGTTCAGGCTGGCCGGGATCCGCTTGCGGTGCTTGACGAAGTCGCTAAACATCTGGGTCTTATGCTTGGTCGAGCTCTCGGCGAAGTTAAAGGGCGAGGCGACCGTCATCAGGGCCTTGATCGTGATCGTATCCGAGTAGTCGGCGTAGTAGGTCTCCAGCCAGCGCGTCCAGATCAGGCCGCCGTTGGAGTGCCCGAAGGCCTTGAAGTTGTTGAACTTGTACTGCTCGCTCAACTGATCAAAGGCCTGGTTGAACATCTTCGCCTGCTTCTTGATGTTGGCGTAGCCGTCGTGGTTGTTTTGAAAGCCAACCACGATGAAGGGCTCGCGGTCGTTCTTTTCGATCTTCCCCTCGTAGGTGATCTTGCCGCTGTTGTAAACCTCGACCTTGAGGAGGCTGTGCTTGCGGTCGGTGTCCTGGTTGAGGAGGTTGACCAGGCGGTTGAAGCGCTCCTTGGTGGCCGAGGAGCCCGGAATCATGATCACCGGCGACAGCTTCGACCGGTGGCGGGCCGCCAGGTCGCGGTTGGCCGAGTGCATCTGCCAGTAGGCCGGGATCGCCAGGGCCACCAGGAGGATCACCAGAAAGACGATCGCCCGCAGGGTCCGCCGTTGCTGGGGAACGAGGGAGAAGCGCCTAGTTTTCATCGCTGGTCACCTCCCCACTTGCGTGATTCAGCCGGCAGGCCAGCTTGACGAAGGGCAGGTAGCCGACGACGTCGATTGCCAGCAGGCCGAGGGTGAAGGCCAGCGCCACCCAGTTGCCGTTGGTCCCGTAAAAGGCGGTCAGGATTCCCGGGGTCCCGGTTGGTACCGGGTAGACCGGCGTCGGGAAGAGGTGGAGGGCAATCGCCCCGCAGGCCAACGCCAGGTTGACGAAGGGCAGGAAGATAACCGGGAGCAAGAAGAGCGGGTTCAGGATTACCGGCAGACCGACCATCAGCCCGGCGTCGCTGTTGAAGAGGGCCGGCACCAGGTTGAGGCGGGCCAGGCGCTGGTAGTGGTCCTGGCGCATGACGATCACCAGAGCGATCAGGAGGGCCAGGGTCAGGCTGGGACCGCCGAAGTTGGCAAAGGAGTGCTGGAGGGTCGAGACCAAGTAGGGATAGGGCAGCTGGGCGTGGCTGCCGTGGGTCAGCAGGGTGCTGAGGTCGCTGACCGCCTGGCCGCCATCGAGGTCGAGCTGGCCGAGGGCCTCGGGGCCGCTGACCCCCAACCAGTTCAGCAGGCTGGTCACCAAAATCACCACCAGTTTGAGCCAGACCGGAACATCCCCGCCGCCGAGGCTTTGCAGGCCGGCGGTCAGCTGGGAAAAGAGGCTAAAGTAGGCCGCCAGGTTGAGGGCAACGTCGCCGATCAGCCCCAAAAGCAGGACCAGGCACACCGGCAGCAGGTCACCGGCCAGGCGGGTGGAGCGGCCGGTGGCAGCCGGCTCGGCTTGCGGCCGCCCCGGCTGGCCGAGCCAGCGGAAGGCCAATCCGGTCAGGTAGCCCACCAGCAGGGCCAAGAGGAGGTTACCGTAGGAAATGTAGAGCCAGGAAAAGTTGCCCCCGCCGCCCTTGCCCAGCCGGTAGGACAAGAGCAGGGTCGCCGCCAGGGCGGTGAGGCCGGCCAGCTGGTCGTCGCGCCGGTAGCTTCGGGCGGTATACTTGCCCATCGCGTAGGCGGCGTAGAGGCCCATCGCCCCGAGGGTCACCCCCTTGAGGGCGGCCACCGCGCCGGCGAGGGTGGTGAGGGCGGCATCACTCAGCCAGTAGTCGAGGTAGCCAACCGCGTACAGGAAGCCATCCGGGTTGAGGAGGCTGTGGACCACCAACTGACAAATTGCCCCCACCAGGGCAAAGGGAAAGAGGAGGCCCATTGTTTGGCCCAGGGCCCGGACAAAGACCCGCTGGCGTTGGCGGGCGAAGCGCTCACCGAGGGAGGTCATCACGATTATCAACTTCTTTCGTGCGTTTTCTCCCCTAATTCTTCACTTTTTCGTCGCCTTTTGCAAGAATTTTCGCCTTATTTCCCCACTTTCAGTCGGTCCCGATAGGCGGCGTAATCGGCCGCGTAGCCAAAGCGCTGGTTGAATTCGGCCAGGTAGTCCTGGTCGTGGGTGTAAACCCGGCCGGTCTTGAGGTGACGGAGGTAGACCTCCAGGTAGGGCAGGTCGGCGGCGCGGGCGGCCCGCTCCTCGGCCGTGCGGTCGTAGGCGACGTGGCGGAAGTTCATCCCGCCGAGTCCCTGCTGATCGAGGGTCAAGAGTAGGTACTGGGCCCGCCAGTCGGCCTGGAGCTTGGCCTGGCCGTTGAAGGGTTCGCCAACCGAGCCCGGGTTGAGGACGATCCGCTCGTCGGACCCGTAGCGCAAAAGCTGGTGATGAACATGGGCGTAGATCGCCACCTCGGCCTTCTTAGCAAAGAGCTGGTCGAAGTTCTTGCTCGAATTGGTCGGGAAGAGGGCCTGGCCCATGTTTAGGTTGGGCAGGTTGTGGGCGAGATTGATCGTCAGTTCCCCGCTGGTTGCCCGGGCGGTCAGCGGCCAGGCGGCCATCTGGTCGACCGCCCCAGCCGGCAGGTGGCCGGCCACGTACTGGGCCAGGCGGGCGAAGTAGACGTGGGACGGCTTTGCCAGGTCAATCTCGCCGCGGGCACCGTGGATCACCAGGTCGTCCCAGTTGCCGCGGACCAGCTTAGTCGGCGCCAGTTCCTGCAGGAGCTGCCAGACTTCTGCCACCCCCGGGCCGGGCATCAAGAGGTCGCCCAAAAACCAGTACTCGTCGGCCCCCTGCTTCTTTGCGTCTGCGACCATCGCCCGAAAGGCGGTGGCGTTGCCGTGCACATCCGAAAAAACTGCCACTTGTTTCACTGCAATCCCTCCACGTAGTTACTAGCCCTATCTTACCCTTCTTCGGCGATTTCTAAAAGTCGTTGGCGACGACTTTATGTTATTCTAGAGTTATCGCACTAGAAAGAAGGAATCTACCATGACCCAATCAAGCGCCGCCGATGACTTCCCCAGGGGCTGGCGGCGAACCTTCCTTGTCCTCTGGCTCGGCTGCTTCATCACCGGGATGGGCTACTCGATGACGATGCCCTTCATCTCGCTCTTCATCAACGAGCTGGGCACCTTCACCCGCTTCCAGCTCAACCTCTACTCCGGGCTGGCCTTTGCGATGACCTTCATTTCCCAGGCCATCGTTTCCCCCTACTGGGGCAGCCTGGCCGACACCAAGGGCCGCAAGTTGATGTGCCTGCGGGCGAGCGGGGTGATGGCCTGCACGATCTTCATCACCGGGCTGTCGACCTCGGTCTGGATGATCATCTTCATGCGCTTCTTGCAGGGGGCCTTTTCCGGCTACATCAATAACGCCACCGCCCTGATCGCCGGCGAGACCCCCCACCGCAAGTCGGGTTGGGTGATGTCGACGATGATGACCGCCGGGGTTTCGGGGAACCTGGTCGGCCCCCTGCTCGGCGGGGCCCTGTCGAGCTTCTTTGGCTACCGGCTGCCCTTCTTCATCACCGGGGGACTGATGTTCTTGGTCTTCTTGCTAACCCTGACCCTGGTGGAAGAAGACTTCACCCCAATCGAGCGGGCCAAGCTCAAGCCGATGAAGGAACTGCTCCACCTGATCCCCAACGTCAAGATCATCTACGTGATGTTTATCACCACCCTGATCGTCCAGGCCTCGGTGATGAGCATCGACCCGATCGTTTCCCTCTACGTCAAGGAACTGCTCCACGACCGCGGCCACATCGCCCTGGTGGCCGGGATCGTTGCCGCCACCCCGGGGCTGGGGAACCTGCTGTCGGCCTCCAAGGTCGGCCACATCATGGACCGGGTGGGCCCGGAGCGGGTGCTGGTAATCGGCCTCGGCCTGGCCACCCTACTCTTTATCCCGATGACCTTGACCAGTTCGCCCTGGTGGCTAGCCTTCTGGCGCTTCTTGCTCGGCCTGGTCAACGCCGGGCTCCTGCCGGCGGCGCAGACGATTCTGACCCTCGACGTGCCCCAGGAGGCCTTCGGGCGGGTCTTCTCCTATAACCAGTCCTTCCAGGCGGCCGGTTCGGTCTTCGGCGCCCTGCTCGGCTCGCTGATCTCGGGCCTCTCCTCCTACCCGATGGTCTTCCTGGTCACCGGGATCACCCTCTTGATCAACCTCCTCTTGGTCCTGCGCTTCCGCACCCGGCAGGCGGCCTGACCGTTCCTGGAAAAGCAAAAAGGCAGCGAAGAATTTTCTTTGCTGCCTTTTGTGTTGGCCACTAATTTAGGTTATTCGGCCGGCTTGTCCTCAGCGGGAGCCGCTGATTTGGCCTGCTTGGGCTTGATCTGGGTGACGCGGAATTCCTTAACGTTGGAATCCTGCATCTCAACCGGGGTGAAGGAGAAGTCGCCCACCCGCAGCGGGTGGTTGAGCTTCAGGCTGTATTCCTCCTCGAGGAAGAAGCCGTTGAGGGTGGCAACGTCAAGATCCTCGAACTGCGGGATGTCGACGTCGAAGTAGCGCTCGAAGTCGGCCAGGTTGGTCTTGCCGGAGACGCGGTAGATCATGTTGCCGCGCTCATCGGTGCCGCCCTTTTCGATCAGGTCGCCGTTGATGTGGTCAATTTCTTCGCGAACATCCCCGAACATTTCCTCGTAAATGTCCTTGTCGGTGATGATCCCGGAGGTCCCACCGTACTCGTCCTGGACGAGGCAGATTGGCGCCCCCTTGCGCTCCATCTTCTTTAAGGCGTCGGTCAAGTCCTCCCCCTCGTAGACGATCGGGATCTTGCGGATGATGTCGCGGATCGAGGATTCGGGGTTGATCTGGTTTTGGCGCATGATGTCGTAGGCGAAGATGTAGCCGACAACGTGGTCCTTGTCGTTATTGGCCACCACCGGGTAACGGGTGAAGCGCTTGTTGAAGTAGAGCTGGGCGGCGTCCTTGACCTTGGCCGTCCGGTCGATCACTTCCAACTGGGTGCGGTCGATCATGATGTCGGCCGCCACCTTGTCGTTCATCTCGAAGGCCCGCCGCATGAAGAGGACGTCCTCCTCGTCCATTTCGCCGGCCTTTTCCGACTGCTTGGAGAGGGTCATGATTTCGTTTTGCGAGTAGGTATCCTCCTCCGGCTGAACGCTGAAGCCGAGCGCCTTGGTCAGCGCCCCGGCAACGACGGCGAAGAGCCAGACGAAGGGGTAGAAGATCAGGTGGAAGAACTGGATCGGGTGGACGATCGCCAGGAGGATCGGCACCGGCTTGTCGATCGCCATGTTCTTCGGCACCAGGTCGGTGAAGACGGCGTGGAAGAAGGTGAAGATCAAGACCCCGACGATTGGCGAAACCACCTTGCGCACGTCGGCCGGGATGATGTCGATCATCATCAAGAGGTCGGTGATGTAGGTATCCCCGATCCACCCGAGGATCAGGGAGGTCATCGTGACCCCAACCTGGGCGGTCGACAGATACTCGGAAAGGTTGTTCACCATGTGCTGGGCCTTTTGGACCGTTTTGGTTTGCGGAAGCTCCTGGAGCTCACTCGGCCGCACCTTGACCACCGCGTATTCCAGCAGGGTGAAGAGGGCCGCCAGCAAGAGGATCAAGACAATAATTAGCAACCGTATCCAATAAGAATCTAACACGTATTCAACATCCTTTTCTGATATAAATTTCCTCTCCCATTGTACACAACCCGGCGCAAAAAGTGAACTTTTTCAGTCGATCCGGGCCGCCGTCCGCAAAAAAGTCAGGAAGGCGGCCGCCGCCGGGGAAAGGGAGCGGTGCTTCTTGGTGGCCAGCAAATGGCCGCTGGTGACCGCCGGGGTAAGCGGAATGAAGGTCAGCCGGGAGTCGTGAAACTGGTCGAAGACTCCGCGGATGCCGAGGTGGAAATAGTGCCCGGTCAGGGCCAGCTGCTTGGTGGCCATCGGCAGGTTGACGGTGACGCGGACCTTTAGCTGGGTCGGGTCGAGGCCAATCGTTTCGGCCACCTGGTCGCGAACGATCGACCGCCGGCCCATGATCAGGGGCAGGTCCCCCAGGGCCTCCTTGGGAATGGTTTTGGCCGGCAGCACCCCCTTCTTGGCGATCAGCCCCCACTCCTCCTTGACCGGGAGCGCGATCAGGTCGTAGCGGGCGGCCTCCACCGGTTCCACCAGGGCAGCGAGGTCGAGGGTCCCCTGGTCGAGTTGGGCGCGGAGGGTGTCGCCGTCGCCGTCGACCACGTTGAAAGTCACCGCCGGGTGGGCGGCCTGGAAGCGGCGCAAGCGGTCCATCAGCCAGGGGGCCACCGCCGTTTCGACCACCCCGAGGTTGATCACCCCAGCCAGCTGGTCGGGCCGGTCCTGGAGCTCGGCCGCCGCGTGGTCGAGGAGGGCCAGGATGGTGGTTGCCCGCTGGCGAAAGAGCTCACCGGCGGCGTTGAGGCGGAGCTGGTGGTGGTCGCGGTCAAAGAGGGGCCGCCCCAGTTCGCGCTCGAGGTCGCGGAGCTGGCGGGAAAGGGTCGGCTGGGTCAGGTGGAGGCGGTGGGCGGCCTGGGTGACGTTATTCGTCTCGGCCACCACCAAAAAGTACTTGAGGACCCGGGTATCCATCTAGGCTCCCCCCTTTGCGGCGGCAAGCAGGCTTGCCAGACGGGGGGTGACGGCCGCCGCGTACCGGGCGCCCCCGGCCGGACTGAGGTGGAGGTGGTCACCAAAGTCGTACTCGGGCGCCAGGTAGCCATCGGTATCAGCCAGGGCCGGCGCCAGGTTGATCCCCCAGGGCTGGGCCTGGAGCCACTGGTTGAGGGCCGCCCGTCGCTGGTTGACCGCCGGGTCACCGCCCCCGTACGCGGCCCCGGGGCGCCGGGCCGGCCCCATCCCGGGAACCAGCAGTTGCCCGCCCCGCGAAGCAACCGTGGCCGCCAACTGGTCAAAACCGGCCTGGAGCTCGGCCAGGCTGGCCGGTTCCTGGTGGGCCAGGGCCGGCATCATCAGGTCGTTGCCGCCGGCCGAAACCAATTGCACGGCCGGTCGCCAGGGGCTCTGGGCCAGCCGGTGGAGGATGCTCGGTCCGAAGCTGGCTAGCAGCGGCGGTTCCGCCGGGGCGTCGCGCAGGAGCTGGGAGCCGGAAACGGCGGTGTTGATCAGGGCGGCCTGGTCAAAGAAGTTGGCCAACAAGAAGCGCCCGATGGCGGCCGCCACCATCCCGGTTTCGATCAGCGAGTCGCCCCCCAGTTCAACCAGCGGCGCTTGCTCCTCGCGGAAGACACGGAAGCCGGCCAAGCAAAACCAGCTCTTGCGCTGGCGCCACTTCTCGCTCAGGGGGGGACTGGCACTGGCCCGCGGGCTGAGGGCGGCGTTTACCAGACTGGGGTCGTAGGTGCTGGCCAGGTCGGCGTAGGTCTGCGCCCGGTCGGCCCGGAGGCAAAAGTAGAGCGGCTGGCCGGCGGTGACCGGAAACGGGAGCGGGTCGAGGCCAACCGCCTTCCCCCGTGGGATCGTGATCGTGGCCTGGCCATTTAGGGTGAGCGGCCGCGCCCCGGCAAAATCCGGGTTGGTGGCGATCAGTGCCTGGTAAAAGGTCAGTGTGCTGGGGCCAAAGAAGTTATTGACCAGGACCTGAAGGTGGCTCCCGCTCAGAAAGGGGGTCAGCTTCACCACTTGGCTGAGGGCCGGGTAGGTATAGGGTTGGGCCCGATTGTCATGGGGTGTTTGATAGTAACTAACTTGCCAAACCATTGTGATTACCTCACTTGTTCATTCTGCCGGTGTAGCTTGCTTTGCCCCGCCTTTTTGGGGAAGCGGGATTCACCCCAATTATACCAAAACGGCGGCCAGGAGAATTGCTTCTCCTGGTCGCCGCTTGCGTTGAAGACCTTAGATTAGTGTTGCTCCGTCAAGAGGTTCAAGACGTCTTCGCGCGGGATCCCCATGAAGTACTTGTTGAGGTCAACCTCCTTCAGGGCCTCACGAAGGGCGTCGGGTTGGTAGTCAACCCCGGTCAGGATTTCTTCTAGTTCGTGCACATCCCCAGTGCCGAAGAAGTCACCGTAGACCTTGAGGTGGCTAACCTTCCCCTTCTCGACGAGGAAGCGGGCATCAATCGTCCCGGAGGTAAAGTGCTGTCGCTTTTGAACGGAGAACTCCGGTGACTTGCCGTAAACCCAATCGTCGTTTTTGTACCACTTTTGTTCGATGGCATCGATTGCCTGGTTGTCCTCATCGGTCAGGTGGTACTCGTTTTGCCGGGCCTCTTCAATCGAGTCGACCTTCATGATCCGCTTGATCAATTCGTCGCGGAACTGTTGGGTGGTCAGGTTTTGGAATTCCGGCTTCAGGTACGGCATGATGTTGGTAACCCGGGAACGAACCGACTTGATCCCCTTGGACTCGATCTTGTCCTTCGGGACCCGGAGGGCTTCAGCAACCACGTCGGTATTAACGTTGTACATCAACGTCCCGTGTGAGAAAGTCTTGCCATCGCGGGTGTACATGGCGTTGCCCGAGAACTTCTTGCCGTCAATCACGATGTCGTTACGGCCGGTGACTTCCGCCCCGGTTGCCCCCATGTCGTGAAGGGCGTCAACCACTGGCTTAACCAGGTCCTTGAAGTCGCCAAACTTAACTTGGTCGGCCGGGACAACGAAGCTAAAGCACAGGTTCCCCATGTCTTGGTACATTGCCCCCCCACCGGAAAGGCGCCGGGTGATCGTTACGCCGTGCTCGCGGCAGTAAGTCTGGTTGATTTCTTCTAGGGTGTTTTGGTTACGGCCAACGATGATGCAGGAGTCTTCGATGTAGAACAACATGAAGGGAACCTGCATGTGGTCGCTGTTCATCAGGTGTTGTTCGGTCGCCAGGTTACGCCGAATATCATTGGATGGCATTGCTAAATACTGCATGGTACTTTCTCACTCTCTCTGGATTTATTTTGGTTAGATGTTGGTCGGGAAGCCAGTGGCCACGTCGGCGTCGTCCATCAGGATTTCCGACAGGGACGGGTGGGCGTGAATGGTCAGGGCCACGTCTTCAACCGTGTTTCCAGACTCGATTGCCAGGGTCAGTTCGGCAATCAGGTTGGATGCTTCGGCCCCAACGATTTGGGCCCCAACCAGGACGCCGGTGTCCTTCATGTAAACGAGGCGGGCAAAGCCTTCGGTGGCCTTCATCGAAACGGCCCGGCCGTTTGCGGAGAACGGGAACTTGGCCGTCTTGACGTCCAGCCCTTGTTCCTTGGCCTCGTCCGGTTCCAACCCGGTCGAAGCGACTTCTGGGTCAACGTAGCAAACCGCTGGAATGGCGTGGTAGTCGACCACGGATGGCTTGCCGGCGATTGCTTCGGCAGCAATCTTGCCTTCGTAGCTAGCCTTGTGGGCCAGGGCTGGGCCGGCAACGATGTCCCCGATGGCGTAGATGTGGTCAACGCTAGTCTTGCCGCTAGCATCAACCGGAATCAAGCCCCGCTTGTCGGTCTTAATGCCGGCTTGTTCGAGACCGATGTTGGCGGTGTTTGGCTTGCGACCAACCGATACCAGCACGTAGTCGGCGTTGATCGTTTCGGCCTTACCATCAACTTCGTAGGTTACATCAACGCTGTCACCCTTGTCGTTGGCGGACTTGGCCATTGCGTTGGTGACAACCTTGATCCCCTTGTGCTTGAAGTTCTTCAGCACTGGGGCGGTCAGTTCCTTATCGTAGTTGCGCAGGATCCGGTCGGTCCCTTCAATGATCGTCACTTCGGTCCCGAAGTTGGCGTAAGCAGAGGCCAGTTCACAACCGATGTAGCCCCCACCGATCAGGACCATCTTCTTCGGCAACTTGTCGAGGGCCAAGGCACCGGTCGAGTCGATGATCCGGCCGCCAAACTTGAAGCCCGGAATTTCGATCGGGTGACTCCCGGTGGCGATGATCAGGTTCTTAAAGGTGTAAGTTTGGGCGTGGTCGTCGTTCATCACGCGGATGTTGTGGGCGTCCTTGATGTAGGCCGTCCCGCGGAGCAATTCAATCTTGTTCTTCTTGAAGAGGTAGGATACCCCGTTGGTCATCCGCTTAACCACGCTTTGCTTGAAGCCTTGAACCTTCTTGAAGTCAAGGTTCACCTTGTCGGCGCTGATCCCCTGGTCTTCATTGTCCAGGGCGGTCCGGTAGTTGTGGGATACTTGAATCAGGGCCTTGGACGGGATACAACCAACGTTAAGGCAGATCCCCCCGAGGGTTGGTTCCTTTTCAACAACGGCAACCTTTTGCCCAAGTTCCGCCGCGTGAACGGCCGCAACGTAGCCCCCAGGGCCAGACCCGATCACAATCGTGTCTAAATCAATCGGAAAGTCTCCAACAACCATTTAAATCATCCTTCCATTAACAACAATTCAGGGTCGGCCAACAATTCCTTCAGGCGGTTCATGGCGCGTTGAACCGTGCCGCCATCAAGGATCCGGTGGTCAGCAGCCAACGACAGCTTGAGCACCTTGGCAACCTTTACCATCCCGTCTTCAACCACCGGTTCTTCGGAGATCTTGCCCATCCCGAGGATGGCAACTTCCGGCCAGTTGATGATTGGGGTGAAGTAGCCACCGCCAATTGAACCAATGTTGGTGATGGTCATCCCGGTGTTGGCCATGTCGGCCCCACTCAGCTTGCCATCCTTTGCCTTGGCCGTGTTAGCGGAGATTTCCTTGGCAATTTCGAAGAGGCTCTTTTGGTCAGCGTTCTTAACGTTCGGAACGAAGAGGCCGTTGTCGGTGTCGGTGGCAATCCCAACGTTGACGTAGTCACGGTAGTGGATTTCCATGTTGGCCATGTCAACCTTGGAGTTGAAGGCCGGGAATTCCTTCATGATCACGGCCAGGGCCTTAGTCATGTAAGCCATGAAGGTCAGGTGAACGTCGTGGCTAGCAGCCAATTCCTTGTACTTCTTGCGGTGATCCCACAGCTTGTCGACGTTGACTTCGTCGAAGACGTGGATCATTGGGATCTCGCTGACGGACTTGATCATTGCCTTGGCCGTTGCCTTCCGAACGCCAGACATCTTTTCAGCGTGTTCTGGCCAGTCAGGGGCAGCTGCCGGAGCAGCGGTGGCCGTTGCCATCTGGTTTTGTGGAGCGGCTTCCGGTGCGGCGGCCGGAGCAGTGGCAACCGCGCCACCAACGTTCTTGAAGGCGTCAATGTCGGCCTTCAGCACTTGACCGTGGTTCCCGGTCCCGGCAACTTGCTTGATGTCAACGCCTTGTTCACGGGCGTACTTGCGAACCCCTGGCATTGCCAAAACTGGCAGGCTGTGGTCGGCCGTTGCGGCTGGAGCTGGGGCCGGAGCTGGGGCGGCTTCCTTTTCCGGTTCTGGCGCTGGGGCAGCTTCTTCGGCACTGCCGTCAGCATTGCCTTCGCCGTCGGCAACTTCAAGTTCAACCAGTACTTGCCCAACTTCGGCGGTTTCGTCTGGTTGAACCAGGATCTTGGTGACCTTCCCGGTTACTGGTGAGGACAGTTCTTCAACCGACTTGTCGTTTTCGATTTGAACCAGATCTTCGTCCTTGTTAATGGTGTCGCCTTCAGCAACGTGCCATTCACCGACGGTCCCTTCGGCCATCCCTTCACCAACGTCCGGAAGCTTAAATTGATACTTTTCACTCATTACTCTTTCACCTCGTTAGAAATTGACGGCGTCCTTAACGGCCTTTTCAATGTCCGCCGCGTTTGGTAACCATTGATCTTCGGCTGCGCTGAACGGGTATGGAGTGTCCGGAGCACCAACAAACTTGATTGGAGCGTCAAGGGAAAGGATTGCTTCTTGCGAAATCAGGGAAGCAACTTGGTTCATTACCCCACCAGAGCGTTGGGCTTCTTGAACCAGGACAACCTTACCAGTCTTCTTAACGGTGTTGATGATTGCTTCTTCGTCGAGTGGGGCAACCGTCCGCAAGTCAAGCACTTCGGCGTTGATGCCTTCGCCTTCGAGCTTCTTGGCAACCTTGAGGCTTTCTTGAAGCATGTAGCCGTAGCTGATGATCGAAACGTCGGTCCCTTCGCGCTTTACTTCGGCCTTGTCCAGCGGAACCGTGTATTCTTCTTCCGGCACTTCTTCCCGCATCGACCGGTAGAGCTTCATGTGTTCAAGGAAGACAACCGGGTCGTCGGAACGAATGGCGGACTTCAACAGCCCCTTGGCGTCGTACGGACCAGACGGAATAACAACCTTCAGGCCAGGAGTTTGGGCAGCCAAGCCTTCCAAGGAGTCGGAGTGGAGTTCCGGCGTGTGAACCCCGCCCCCGAATGGCATCCGGACGGTAACTGGCATCTTCAACTTGCCGCCAGTCCGGAAGCTTTCCCGGGCCATTTGGCCGGCAATTTCGTCGAAGGCTTCGAAGATGAAGCCCATGAATTGCAGTTCCGGAACTGGCCGCCAGCCAGTGAAGGCCAGCCCGTTGGCCAACCCGATGATCCCGGATTCGGCAAGTGGCGTATCAAAGACGCGGTCTTCGCCGTGCTTTGCTTGCAGGCCATCGGTTGCCCGGAAGACCCCACCGTTTTTACCAACGTCTTCACCGAAAATCAAAACCTTTTCATCACGGGCTAATTCTTCGTCCAGGGCGTCCGTGATCGCCTTAACCATTGTTAACTTAGCCATGATTAGTTGCCCTCCTTAGCTTGATATTCCTTGACCTGCCGTTCGATTGCTGCCGGCGTTTCGTCAAAAGTATTTTCAAGGAATTCGGAAACCTTTTGTTCTGGTTGGCTTTCAACTTCTGCCATTGCCTTGTCGATTTCGTCTTCGACTTCCTTCTTGTATGCTTCTTCCTTGTCGTCGTCCCAGAGGCCCTTGTTTGCCAAGAACTTCTTCATCCGGATCAGCGGGTCCTTTGCGAACCATTCTTCTTCTTCTGACTTGTCACGGTAACGCTTCGGGTCGTCCCCGGAAAGGGTGTGGGCACCGAACCGGTAGCAGATCGTTTCAAGCAGCAGTGGACCGTTGCCAGCGGCAACCCATTCCCGAGCTTGGCGGGTTACTTCGTAAACGGCCAGGATGTCCATCCCGTCAACAACAACGCTCGGAATCCCGGCAGCGACGGCCTTTTGGGCCAGCACTGGCGCAGCAGTTTGAACGTGGCGTGGAACGGAAATGGCGTAACCGTTGTTTTGAACAACGAAGAGGGCTGGTGCCTTGAAGGCCCCGGCGAAGTTGATCCCTTCGTAGAAGTCCCCTTGCGAGGTCCCACCGTCACCGGTGTAGGTCCAGGCAACGTTCTTGGAGCCCTTCTTCTTGAGCCCAAGGGCGGTCCCGGCAGTTTGAGCATATTGAGCCCCGATGATGATCTGCGGTGGAACTGCGTTTAAGCCGTCCGGGTATTCATTCCCTTGAACGTGACCAATTGACCACTGAAATGCCTTCGCCATTGAAAGACCGTGCTTGATCAATTCTGGGATGTCCCGGTAGGCGGTCAGGAGGAAGTCCCCCTTGTCCATTGCGGCACTCGTCCCCATTTGGGAAGCTTCTTCCCCAGCGGTTGGGGCGAAGAAGCCGAGGCGGCCTTGGCGGTTGAGCTTGGTTGAACGGTCACCCAATACCCGGGACCAAAGCATTTGCTTGTAAAGGTCAACGTATTGATCGTCGGTGAGGTCCGGCATCAAGTCCTTGTTGACAACTTCCCCATCATTGTTCAGTACTTGCAAAGTCTCATATTCTGGATTGTGCTTGAGACTTTCGAAGTCTAATTGTGTCATTATCAATGCCCTCCTTTGTTTCGTTAGCGCTTACATATACTATAAATCTTTTGGCAATTAAGTCAATAATGCTCAAAAAATAACTAATATCATTTTTCGTGTTCTTCACAAACTTGGGGGGATCTGTTCATTAAGATCGGCGGTCTGGCGTCGTTCCGGGTGTAAGCGCTACACAAAGGACGGCGGGCAAAAAAAGCTGAATTTTTGTGGTTGTGATTTGGTTCACATTATTTTAAGCAAGCAAAGCGCTTGAAATGGCTTATTACGGGGCGGCTTTTTCTTCTCTGATCAGCGGATCACGAACCCTGTCCCCTTCCCCACTGACAAAATGGCAACGAAAAAGGGGCCCGGGATTGCTCCCGGGCCCCTTGCTGGCCTAACCCTACTTTTGGGTGATCATTTCGTAAACGTAGCTGGTTTCGCTTGGCCGGTAAACCCCGTGGAGGGTCCCGACCCGGGTGAAGCCATACTTTTCAATCAGGTGTTGCATCGGCTTGTTGTCTTCGTGGGTGTCGATCCGCAACGACTTGATGTCCTCGCGGTGGAGCTTGATGTAGTCAATCAGCTCCTTGAAGAGGCCGGAGGCATAGCCGTTGCCGGCGTGGTCGGAGTGGATGGCCACCCGGTGGATGGTCAAGTAGCGGTCGGTGTCGAGCAACCACCCGCCGTCCAGCTCATCGTAAGAGTGGTCCGGGGCCGGGAGGATTGAGAAGGCGCCGACCGTTTCGTGGTCATCGGAGTGGACCAGATATGCAAAGCCGTTCTCGATGTCTTCCTTGACGTGGTCGACGTTCGGGTAGTCGCCTTGCCACTGGTCGACCCCCCGCTCGGCCAACTGGTTGCGGCCGTCCTCGAGAATTTCAACGATTCGTTCTAAGTCGTCAAGCGATGCTTTGGTTAAGTGCATTCTAATGTCCCTCTCTTTCTTCTTTTAACATGTTCTTCCAAGTTACCACAGAAAGCCAAGGGAAGACAAGCAATTCACCCCGCATCGTGGTATCCTAGGAAGAAAATCTTTTCTGGAGGAAGCAATGCTTAGTCAAGAAGAACAAGTTCGCGCCACGATTGCCTTTGCCAAGGAAAAGCTCGGCCAGGACCGGTCCGGCCACGGCCTTGACCACCTCCACCGGGTGGCAAGAATGGCCCAGCGCCTGGCCGCCAAGTCGGCCACTGACCCCTTCATCCCCACCATCGCCAGCTACCTGCACGATACGATCGACGAAAAGCTCTTTGCCGACGTCGACCAGGCCCAGAGAGCGGTCCAGGACTTTTTAGCGGGGCACGACTTTTCCGCCGCCCAGACCGCGGAAATCATGTTCATCATCACCCACATGTCCTACGCCCAAACCCTGGTGGGCGGGCAAACGCCGCTGCCGCTTGCCGGCCAGATTGTTCAGGACGCCGACTGGCTCGACGCGATCGGGGCAATCGGCATCGCCCGGGCGGTCTACTACGGGGGCAAGCACCACCAAAAGCTCTACGATCCCCAGATGCCGGTTCGCACCCACCTGACCAAGGAAGACTACCGTGACCTGAGTCAGGAAACGATCATCAACCACTTCTCGGAAAAGCTCTTCAAGCTCAAGGGCATGCTAAACACCCCGGCCGCCAAGGAAATTGCCGCCCACCGCGACCAGGTGATGCACGACTTCGTGGACGAGTTTTTGGCCGAGTGGCGCGGGGAAGATGAGTAGCTCGCTTGGTCATTGCCACCAATTTATGCTAGAATATGCTTACAAATTGAAAGCGATTGCGAGGAATTTACTATGACAGAAAACGCACCCCTTTCCAAGTTGCAACTGAGCCCGGAAATCATCAAGTGGTTCAAGGAAGAAATGCACCTCAAGCCGGGCAACGGGATCAAGTTCTTTGGCAAGGTCTACGGCGAAACCAACGCCCACGCCGGCTTCTCGGCGGCGATGGGTCGCTGCGACCACCCGAACAACCCGGTGGTCGACCAGGTCGTTGACGGCATCCACTTCTACGTTCAGGAATCCGACTACTGGTTCTTCCAGGGGCTCGACGCCCAGATCGGTTACGACCCGAAGATCGACGGCCCGTCCTACTACTTCACCCCCAACGACGGGAGCAAGTTGGACACGGTTGCTTCGGCCTCGGTCAGCGGCCACACCGACTGCAACACCAACTAATATCAACCACCAAAAGGCCCAACCGCGCGAAATGCGGTTGGGCCTTTTTCTGCTTGTGAAGGGTTAGCTTGGCAGGCGCTGGGAGGCAACGTCGACCGTCGCCGGATCCCCCTCGCGGCCCGGTTTCATCTCCACCAGGCCGAGGGTGATGGCATGAACCGGACAAACCAGGGCGCAGAGCTGGCAGCCGACGCACTTACTCTTGTCAAAGACCGGCCGGCGCTGGTCGTCATCCCAGCTGAGGGCCTGGTGGGCCCCATCCTGGCAGGAAATGAAGCAGCGGCCACAGCCGATGCACTTGTCCCAGTCGATCTTCGGGTAGACCTTGTAGTTGCGGTCGAGTTGCTCGGCCGGAACAATCTGCTTGGTTGCCTGGCCAACCAGGTCGCTGAGGTGGTCAACCCCCTGTTCTTCCATATAGTGCATCAGGCCGTTTTTCAGGTCCTCAACGATCCGGTAGCCGTACTGCATGACCGCCGTCGTGACCTGGAGGGTGGTGGCGCCAAGGAGGATGAACTCGGCGGCGTCACTCCAGGTTTCGATCCCGCCGATCCCCGAGACCGGCAGTTGTTCCAGGCCAGCCGCCGAGCGCAGTTCCTGGAGGAAGCGAAGGGCGATCGGCTTGACCGCCTTCCCCGACAGGCCGGACACCGCCGACTGACCGTTGACGATCGGCAGGCCGACCTTCTTTTCCAGGTCAACGTTGGCCACCGACTTGACGGTGTTGATCAGGGCGATCCCGTCGGCCCCGCCGGCCAGGCAGGCCTTGACGACCGGGATCATCGTGGTGATGTTCGGCGTCATCTTGGCCATCATCGGCAGCTTGCTCCCCCGCTTGACGGCGGCGCAGTAGCGCTGGCACAGGTCCGGGTTGGTGCCGACGTCGGCCCCCATCGCGTGGGAGGTCATCTGCGGACAGGACAGGTTCATTTCGATCATGTCGGCCCCCGCCTCTTCAACCAGGCGGGCCAGCTCTTCCCAGTCGTCCTCGGTCGGGCCCATGATCGAGGCGATTACCACCTTGTCCGGGTAGTTTTGCTTGAGCTTGCGCAGGTCGGCCAGGTTTTGGGCCAGCGGGTGTTCGGCGATCTGCTCCATGTTCTTGAAGGCGACGAAGGGGGTGCCTTCCTTTTGCAGTTCGTCGAAGCGGGGCGAAACCTCGTCGACCTTGAAGTCGGCCGGGCCGATCGTCTTGAAGACGACCCCGCCCCAGCCGGCATCAAAGGCCCGGGCACACATCTCGTAACAGTTGCCCACCGGCGACGAGGATAAACAGAAGGGGTTTTCAAAGTGAACCCCCAAGAAATCAACGCTCAAGTCCTTCTTAATCATGGTCATTCCCCCCTAACAAGGTCCGGCAAATTTCGCCGGCCGCTTCTTTCCCCTTTTGAACGGCAAAGACGACGGTCTGGTCACCGGCCACGATGTCACCGGCCGCAAAGACCTGCGGGTCGGTGGTGTGGTACTTGGCCGCCCCGAGGGCCCGCTCGTTGTGTTGCAAGTCGAGGTCCAGCCCGGTCAAGTCGGCCCGCTGGCCAACCGCGTAGATGATCTTGTCGGCCTCGATCGTCAGCTCGGCCGCAACCTTGCGGTGTTTGAAAGTGACCTGGTTCTGGTGGGCGCTCACCGGCTGGTAGCCATCAATCAGGGTCACCCCGGCCGCCCGGGTGCCGGCCAGCTCGGTCTTGGAGGCACGGAACTCGCTGAATTCCTCGTAGGCCACGTCGGTCACGTGCGGCACCCCGAGCCGCTTGAGGGTGGTGGCGACGTCCATCGCCACGTCCCCGCCGCCGATCACCAACACGTGGTCCGGCAGGTCGCTGGCGGTCACCTGCCCGGCCTTTACCCGGGCGAGGAAGGAGATGGCCGCCTCGGTGCAAACGTTGTTGGCCAACTGGTCCAGCTGCTTGGCCGCCTGGCAACCAACCGTCACCAGGACGGCGTCGTAGTCCTGCTTGAGCTGGTCGAGGGACACGTCCTTGCCAACCCGGACCCCACAGCGCAAGTCGACGCCGAGGTCAACAATCCGGGCAACCTCGTGGTCCACGATCGCCTGCGGGAGGCGGTATTCGGGAATCCCGGTCGTCAGGTAGCCGCCGGCCTTCTGCTTGGCCTCAAAGATGGTGACCGCCACCCCCCGCTGACGGAGGGTGGTTGCCGCCTGCAGACCGGCCGGGCCGGCGCCGACGATGGCCACCTTCTTGCCGGTGTCCTTGCCAGGTTTGAGGATCTTCATCCCCAGGGAGGCCTCCATGTCGGTGATGTAGCGTTGAAGGTCGCCGATCCGGATTGGCCGGTCGATCTTCCCCCGCGGGCAGGCCGATTCACAGTAGCGTTCGGTCGGGCAGACCCGGGCACAGACGGCACCGAGGGCGTTGTTTTCGCGGATCACCTCGGCCGCCCCCTTCACGTTTTGGAAGCGAAGGCTGCGGATGAAGCGGGCCGGGTCGGTACCGGCCGGGCAGGCCTTAGAGCAGGGTGCGTCGGCACACAAGAGGCAACGGGCGGCTTCTTGCATCGCCGTTGACAGGGTCAGGCCCGGGGCCTCCTTTTGGTAATCATTAACCATTGTTCTTCCCCCTTTGAGTAATCGAAAAGGCTTTCTTCATCTCAATGATACGGGATTTCGGTCGCCGGCGGGGGTTGAATGTGAAATTATGATCAAATGATATTAAAAATATTCTGTTTTTATATTTTAACCGATCAACATAAAAACCGCTCCGGAAGAAAGTACCGGTGCGGTTTGAAGAAATAAAATTATAATGGCTTTTTGGCGGTGTCTTGCATCCAGGCCAGGGCCAGGGCCCCCTGACCGAGGTGGGTGCCGATGACCGGACCGAAGTAGGACAATTCAAAACTGATGTCGGGGTGGTCGGCCCGTAACTTCTCGATCCACTTCTCCCCTGCTTCCGGCGCGTTGGCATGGAAGACCATTGCCTTGACCGGGTAGTCGAGGGTGGCGACGTCCTCGTTAAAGATCTGCTCGCAACGCAACTTGGCCTTCTTCATCGAGCGCACCTTTTCGAAGGCCTCGATCGCGTAGTTGGCGGTGTGCATCGTCAAGAGCGGCTTGATCTTGAGAATCGAGCCGATGAAGGCCGAGGCGTTGGAGAGGCGGCCACCGCGGACCAGGTTTTGCAGGTCGTCCACCACGAAGACGTTGTTGAAGGTGTCGCGGTAGTGTTCGAGCTTGGCGATGATCGTGTCAAGGTCGTCGCCGGCCTTGATTAGCCGGGCGGCCTCCAGGGCCTCGTAGCCCATCATCTTAACCGTCAGGTGGGAGTCGAAGGGAACGATCTTGATCGTGTCCTTCATCTGCTCCGCCAGTTGGTGGACGGTGTTCATCAACCCGGAGATGGCGGCCGTCAGGTGAATCGAGATTACCGCCTCGTAGCCCTCGTCGGCCAACCCCTGGTAGAGGGCCATCAGCTCGCCCAGCGGCGGCTGGGAGGTGCTAGGAAAGGAGCTGGAGGTGGCGAGCCGGTGGTAGAACTCCTCGGTCGAAATGTCGATTCCCTCCCGGAAGCTCTGCCCGTCAATCACCAGCGGGATTGGCACCATCCGGATGTCGTTGGCGCGGACTTCTTCACCGGTTAGGTAGGCGGTGCTGTCGGTAACAACCGCGATTTTCATGGTCAAAAAACCTCCAAAATCAAATTTTGCAACGAAAGCTGGCCGCCGGTTCCCCCGGGCGGCTCTACATAGATTCTAAAATACCACAATTTGGCGGCGAGCACAATTCACCCTAGCGCTTGACCGGCCGCCCCCAGTATTGGAAGAGGTCGGTCCGCAGGGCCCCGTTGTAAAGCTTGCGCCGCTTGGTGGCCGGGGCGCCGTAGAACTTTTCAAAGTCGAGGTCGGCGGTCAGGATGTACTTCGACCAGGAGGTCAGCGGCCGGTAGAGTTCCCCCATCTGGCGGTAGAGCTCGCGGACGGCCGCCTGGTCGCTGAGCCGCTCCCCGTACGGCGGGTTGGCCACTAGGGTACCGTTCTCCTCGCTCGGCCGCCAGTCCTTGACCGCCAGTTGCTTGAACTCGATTGCCTGGGAGAGGCCGGCGGCGCGGGCGTTTTGCTTGGCGATTTCGATCATCGAGCCGTCGATGTCGTAGCCGTAGATCTTCAGTTCCTGGTCGTAGTTGGCGGCGTCCATCGCCTGGTCACGCAGGTCGTCACTCAGGCCGGCCGGCACCAGGTTGACCCAACGCTCCATGGAAAAGGAGCGGTTCAAGCCCGGGGCGATGTTGTAACCCAAAAGGGCCGCCTCGATCGGGATCGTCCCCGACCCGCAGACCGGATCGACGAAGGGGCGGTCGGGGAACCACTTGGCCAGGCTGACCAGGGCCGCCGCCAGGTTTTCCTTCAGCGGGGCCGGCCCCTTGGCGACCCGGTAGCCGCGCTTGAAGAGGCTGGCGCCGGAGGTATCGAGGGTCAGCAGCACCCGGTTCTTGACGATCGCCACCTCCAGCGGGTAGGTCGCCCCGCTTTCCGGTAGGCGGGTCCGCCGGTGGTAGGCCGAAAGCATCCGCTCAACGATCGCCTTCTTGGTGATGGCCTGAACGGTTGGCACGTGGTGGAGGGCCGAATTGTGACTCTTCCCCTCTACCGGAAAGGCGGCGTCGAGCGGTAGGAGGTCTTCCCAGGGAAGGGCCTTGGTTTGGTCAAAGAGGTCATCGAAACTGGTAGCCGTGAATTCGCCGACAACGATCTTAACCCGGTCGGCGATCCGCAACCACAAGTTGGCGCGGAGGGCGTCGGCGATCGTGCCTTCGAAGCGAACGCGGCCGTTTTCGACCCGGGCATCAAAGCCGAGGTCGCGAACCTCTTTTCCCACCAGGGCCTCGACCCCGGCCGCCGCAGTGGCGATCAGTTGAAAGCGTTGCATGCTAATCCCCCATTCATTTTTCCAAAAGAAAAACCCGGCCGAAACCGGGTTGCCTGTTTGCAGATTTCTGTAGGCCATGTTTTGTCGAAGCGCGCGCCTCAGGCAAGCACGCGCCGTGGCAATCATCTATCTCAGCGGCAACTGCCGCTCCCCTGGAATCGCTTCAATTTGCTATCCAAAGCTCCCCGACCGTAGTTTGGGTTTACCGCTTGAGGGGTTTACCGCGTTCCACGAGGTTGGTTTCCCAACCCCCTTCGTCACTGTGGCACTTTTCAGGAATACTCGGGCATAGCCAAGGCCGTAGCCGTTTTTTCCGCCGTCACCGGTTGCCCGGTGCCCCGCCTTATTTTTTCAGCGAGCACAAACACTACGGGCATCGCAGCCCGTGCGAGCATGGACCTTCCTAACACAACTAAAGTTGCGCTCGATCGCCCAAAATCTGCAAAATAATCAGTCGTTCCTTGACGAATTACAACAGGTGAGAATCCTCGTTGTTGTCTTCCCCCAGTTGGGAACCGAAGACCCGCCGTTCCAAATTGGACAGGCGCTTGAGGATATCCATATTGGTTGCGCTAGAAACCGTTGGCTGGCTTGCCGGCGCGTTGGTGCCGATCGAAGAACCAACTTCGACCTGGCGGTTCAGTTCGTCGACCTTGGCCTTGAGGCGGTCGTTTTCGTCCCGCAGGCGGTCGACTTCCTTGTTGAAGGTGTCGTAGTCCTTAATAACATCGTCCAAGAAGGAGTCAACGTCGTCGACATCGTACCCCTTCCCGATACTCTTCTCCTTGAATTGCTTGTGCAAAATGTCTTGGGGAGTAAACTTAATGTTATCCATTTCCAACACCTCAGTTGCTGTTTTGATTCGTCAATACACCAATAATTTTACCAAACTTCCCCCGAAAAACAAGGGCAAATCGGCGGAGAAAGCCTTAATTTTTCCTAATCACGTAGAAAACGGCGGCCGCGCAATGCGACCGCCGCTTTTGCATTGAAGTTAACTAGTTGCTACTTGCCGCGCTACTCTCCGCCTGCGAGCTGGAACTTGCGCTCGACGAAGACGACGAAGAAGATGATGATGAGCTAGAGCTCGACGAAGACGAGGAGCTCGAACTCGAACTGGACGAGGAAGAAGAACTAGAACTAGACGAGGAGCTCGAACTCGAACTGGACGAACTCGACGACGAAGACGAACTGGAGGAGCTCGTGGCCGTTGAGGCACTGGTTTCGCTCAGGGCCCACTTGGAGTCCTTGACAACCAGTTCCTTGGTGCCGTTGACGGTGACCGATTCAACCGTGTCCGGCATCGTCCAGTTGGAAGCGTGGTTCTTGCCGTCAAGGTAGACCATCATCTCCCGGTAGAGGAGCTGGGCCGACTTCTCGTAGCTCTTGGAAACCGAGGTCTGCGAGTTATCGTACCCGGTCCAAACGGCAATCGAGTAGTTCTTGGTGTAGCCGGCCATCCAGGAGTCCATTACCCCCGAGCTGGAGGAACCGGAGGCCGCGTCGTCGGTCCCGGTCTTCCCGGCCTGGTGAACCCCGCTGATCTTGGCCGAGGTGGCCGTCCCGTTGGAGTTGGAGATGACCCCCTTGAGCATGTCGGTGATCATGTAGGCGGTGGCCCGGGTCATCGCCCGCGTGCCGCTCTTGCCGTACTCGATCGTCTTCCCATCCTGGGTGGTGATCGAACTAATGTAGTACGGCTTGTAGTAGATCCCCCCGTTGGCGAAGGCCGCGTAGGCGGCGGCCATTTGCAGCGGCGAAATGTAGAGGGCAATCCCGTTTTGCAGGGTGAAGCCGGACTTCGAGGTCGGGGTGATCCCCAGCCCCTTCAAGAACTTGGTGGCCCGGGTGAGGCCGACCTTTTGCAGGGTCCGGATGGCCGGGACGTTCCGCGATTGGATCAGGGCGTTGCGCATCGTCATCGTCCCCTTGTAGTTCCCGTCCCAGTCGCTAAGCTGCTTGGTCGTCCCCGGCCAGTAGAACTTGGTATCGGAGACCGACTTATAGGTTGGCCACTTGAAGTATTCAATTGCCGGTCCGTAGTCCATCAGCGGCTTGGCCGTCGACCCCGAGCTCCGGGTGGTTTGCACGGCCCGGTTCAGCCCGTAGACGACGTTGCCGGTCTTGCGGCCCCCGAGCATGGCAATGATCTTGCCGTTGTGCGGGTTGGTGATCGCCACCCCGGTTTGCATGTCGTCGCTCTCGAAGGAGACGTCGCTGTTGGCAGCCTTGTAGAGCTTCTTTTGGGCCGACAGGTCGAGGTTAGTGTGGACCTTCAGACCGTCGGTGTTGACGTTGTAGCCCTTGGCCTTAAGTTGGGTCAGGACTTCCTTGACGTAGGCGTCAACGACCGCTTCCTTGACCCCGGTCGAGTTTTCACTGGTGTTCCCGTGGCTGGTGTCAAGCCCCTTGGTGACGCTCTCGGCCTTGGCCTTCTTGGCCTGGGCGCTGGTGATGTACTTGCTGGTTACCATCGCGTCGAGGACCTCGTTGCGCCGCTGCTTGGCGTACTTGCCGTTTGAAACTAGCGGGTTGTAGTAGGTCGGCGATTGCGGAATCCCGGCCAGGGTGGCCAGCTGGGAGAGGTCGAGTTGCTTGAGGTTCTTGCCGTAGTAGTACTGGGCGGCGGTCTTCATCCCGTAGACCCCGTTCCCCATGTAGACCTTGTTGATGTAGAACTTGAGGATCTGCTGCTTGGAGAAGTGGCGCTCAACGTTGATCGCCAGCCAGGCTTCCTGGGCCTTGCGCTTGAGGGTTTGGTCCTTGGCTGAGGTCGAGAAGACGGTCAGCTTAACCAGTTGCTGGGTCAGGGTCGACCCCCCCTGCATCCCACTGCTGCGGTGGAAGATGTCGTTGAAGGCCGAACCGAGGATCCGAACCGGGTCAACCCCGTGGTGCTTGTAGAAGCGCCGGTCTTCAATCGCCACCACCGCGTTCTTTAAGGTCGTTGGAATCTGCGAGGAGGTCGCGTACTCCCGCTTTTGCGCCCCCAGGCGGGAGATGACCTTGTCGTTGGCATCGTAAATGACGGTGGTGGACTGACTCTTGAGGGCGCTCTCGCTAATCGTCGGCGCACTCGACGCCCAGTAGAAAAAGAGCGCGGCCAGGGCCACCAGGATCAAGACGAAGAGGCTCAGCCCCCAGCCAATAATCTTTTTAAACAGGGGACCCTTGCCGGAGCCACCGCCGCTCGGTCGCCGGAGTTCCCGGCGGGAAGCGCGGGGCGCAATCGTTCCTTCATTGTTCATTGCTTGCTGCTCCTTTTTGCCGTGCGATCAATTGGTCGACGGCGGGTAAGTATTTCAACCGCGGGTGGTAGCCGTAAGCCACCGGCACCCCGGTTTGTTCAATCACTGCGAGGGGAATGGAATGCTTGCCCCCGGTTGCCTGAGCCTGCCAGTGAGCAATCAGGTCACTGGCAGGCAGGAGGAAGTGCTTATCGAGCCTCGTGAACTTGATGAAGGCAAAGCAAATCCCCCCCTGCTTTAGGCAGGCCGCCAGGTGGTCAATTTGGTGCTGGTGAAAGTTCTTCAAGGGAAAGGAGGCCTTGTTGCGGGTCTCCTTGGCGTCGAAGTCGATGTAGTAGCCGCGGTAGATGCCGTTGTAATCGGTCGTCGACGGCCGGCGGAAGTAAGCTTCGCGCACCACGGCCGCACTCCGCTTGGGGTAGTCGACCTTCACCAGCTGGATCGGGGTCGGTTTCTTATGAATCACCGCCTGCCCGGTCGCGAGGTAATAATCATTGCTAGCGTTAATTTCCGCTTCGAGGGTCATCCCCCGGTCGGCAAAGCTGGTTGGGCCAGGGGTCGCTTTGGCCGCCGCTTGGCCGGGCACCGGGGATTGACCGTTGGGATAATGAATTGTCATTGGATTGTGATCTCCTCTCGCCAAGTGTTAGTATATCAAAAAACGGCGTCATTCGCAGTTACGGAATGGTTACGGGGAGGAATTTTAAAATGCAACGATTATGGCTAAGTGGGTACCGCGACTACGAGCTGGGGATTTTCGATCCCAAGGCCCCTGAGGTGGTGGTGATCAAGCGGGCCCTAAGGGAGCGGTTGGTCGCCTGGCTGAACCAGGTAGACGAAGAGGCCTGGCTGCTCTCCGGTCCCCAGCCGGGAATTGAGCGCTGGGGACTGGAGGTTGGCCAGGAATTAAAGGCCGACTACCCGACCCTGAAACTGGGGATGGTGGCCCCCTTTGCCCAGGTGGAGGCCAACTGGAAGCCGGAGCGCCAGGCCGCCCTGGCCCAGTTCAAGCCCCAGGTCGACTACTTCGGCACGGTCAGCGACCAGCCCTACCAAAATCCCAGCCAGCTCCGCGCCTACCAGGACTTCATGTTTGCCCACGCCGACCGGGTGCTGCTGGTCTTTGATCCCGAGCGCGATTCACTGGGCGAACGGCACGCCAAGTCCTATTACGACTACCGGCGAGCCCAGCAGACCCCGGATTTGCCGCTGTCCTTGGTGACCTTCGACGATCTCCAGGAGGTGGCCGAGGAAGTGGCCGAAGAGGAGCGCGACCGCCAGGCGGGCTGGTAGGCGCTCCCCTCCCCCGCCGCCAAGAACAAGAAAAGGCCGGGAAGAATTCCTTCCCGACCTTTTTGTTGTCATCTAAATATTTCCTTGCAATCAACGCCCCTCGTCGGCCGCCTTCAGCCGCCGGTAGCGGGCGTTTTCCTTTGCCAGGGTCGCCGGGGTGCCGTCCATGTCGAGGCGGCCGTCTTCGATGAAGACCACCCGGTCCATTTGCTCGACCCCCTGGAGGTGGTGGGTGATCCAGATCAGGGTCTTGCCCTTGAGGGCGGTGAAGAAGGTTTCCATCACCGCCCGCTCGGTGACCGGATCGAGGCCCACCGTCGGTTCATCCAGGAGGACGATCGGCGTGTCGGCCAGCAGGATCCGCGCCAGAGCCAGCCGGTGCCGTTCCCCGCCGGAGAAGCGGAGGCCGGCCGAATCAACCATCGTCGCCAGGCCGTCCGGCAGGTGCTCAATCGTTTCCTTGAGGCCGACCTTGGCCAGGACGTCCCAGACCTCCTCCTCGCTGGCGGCCTCGTTGCCGATCCGCAGGTTGTTCAAAACGGTGGTGTTGAAGAGGTAGGGCGCCTGGTTGATCACGCCCACGTAGCGAGCCACCGCATCCCCCAGGCTGGCCGGGTCGACGCCGGCCAGGGTGATCGTCCCGCTCGTCGGCACCCGGTCCCCCCGCAGGAGGCTGGCCAAGGTGGACTTGCCCGACCCGCTCTTGCCGAGGATGGCCAGCTTCTGGCCGGCCGGGATCGTCAGGTCAATCCCGCGCAGGACCGGCTTCTCCTCCCCCGGGTAGGTGTAGTGGAGGTCGCGGACACAAAAGTCCAGATCCCCGGTCAGCGAATTCGGGGCGGCTGCTTCTTCTTTGACCGCCGGCAGGGCGTTGAGCCGCTTGAGCGAATCAACGTAGACGTTGGTTTCCTGAGCCGCCGCCGGCAGACCGGCCAGGGCATCTTCGAGCGGGAAGACCGCCAGGGAAAAGGCGGCAATCCAGTTGGCACTGCCGCCGTAGTGGCCACCAAAGCGGAGGGCCCCCCAGACCGTCAGGCTGAGGACAATCAAGAGAATGCAGACCTGGACCAGGTAGTCGCGGAAGCGCTCAAACTTGCGCAGGACCGCCTGGGTGGCGTAGAGCTCGTGCTCACTCTTCAGGTGACGATCGATGTAGCGCCCTTCTTGCTGGGAGAAGACCCAGTCGACGATCCCCATCACGTTGTCGGTCAGGTCGGTGTAGAGGGCGTTTTTGACCTGCTTTTCGTATTCCTGACGGGCGCCGTTAACCAGCACCGACCAATAAGGGATCGCGAAGATGATCAGGCCAAAGAGGACCAGCATCCAGAGGGCAACCAGGGGCGAAATCACCCCGAGGGCGAGGATGATCAAGAGGTAGAGACCCCAGGCAACGAAGTTAGGAAAAATCGTCCGCAAGTAGAGGTTTTGGATGTGGGCCACGTCCTCGGAAAGGAGGCCGAGGATGTCGCCGAGGCGGTACTTGCTGTTGAAGAAGACCGCGTCTTGCTCCAGCGAATCGTACATCTTGCGGCGAAATTCCGAGGTCATCTTGAAGACCCAGTTGTGGCTGGTTAGCCGCTCGGCGTAGCGCATTACCGGGCGGAAGGTCCCGAAGCCCCGGGTCAGGACGATCGGCACGTAGACCAGCAGGATGTTTTCCGGCCGGGTGGCCGACTTGGAGATCAGAAAGCCGGAGGTGAACATCAGCCCGCCGGCGCAGATGAAGGTCAAGATCCCGAGCGAAATTGCCAGCACCAGGGTCCGCTTGTAGTGGCCGAGGAAGGGCCGCACCCAGCGGTCGTGCTTGAGTTCCTTGAGCAGCGGAAAGTGGTTAATCATTGGTCGTCCCCCCTTGCATTTGCTTAACCAGGCGGGTAAAGGCGCCGTCCTGGGCCGCCAGTTCGGCGTAGGTCCCCTGCTCCACCAGCTTGCCGTGCTCGAGCACCAGGATGTAGTCCATCTGCTTCATCCAGTGGAGGCGGTGGGTGGCAAAGAGCACCAGGTGGTCCTTCATCAGCGGCAGCATCTTTTCCTTGAGCTCCAGCTCGGTTTCGAGGTCGAGGTGGGCGGTCGGTTCGTCGAAGATCATCACCCGCCGGTCGGGGTCAAGGAAGGCCCGCGCCAGGGCGATCCGCTGGGCCTGGCCGCCGGAGAGGGCCCGCTTGCCGGCCCCGATCTCGGTATCTAGCCCCTGGGGCAGCTCGGCCACCAGCTTTTCCAGGCCAACCACCTTGACGGCGGCGGCGATTTCCTCGTCGCTGGCCGTCGGGTGGTAGAAGGCAATATTTTCCCGCAGGGTGGCCGAAAAGAGGTAGGGACTCTGCGGAATGTAGGTCAACTGGCGCTGCCAGGCCGGGTCGGTCAGGGTGGTGACCGCCTGGCCCTGAAGGGAGACGGTGCCGCTGGCCGGGGTCAAGAAGCCGCTCAGCAAGTTGATCAGGGTAGTCTTCCCCGACCCGCTCATGCCGATAATCCCCACCTTCTGGTAGCCATTCAGGGAGAAGGACAGCGGGGCCAGGCCGGCCGTTTGCTCACCGTAGGAAAAGGCCAGGTCTTTGACTTGCAGCTGGTCGTCCTTGGCCCAGGGGTGCAGGTCCACCGTCGCCTGGGGGGCACTCTCTTCCTTGATCAGGCTGACCACCTTGTGGAAGGAGTTCTTGCCGTTGAGGGTGGCGTGGTAGTCGTTGGCGAAGTTGCGAATCGGCAGGAAGTACTCCGGGGCCAGCACCAGGATCACCAGGGCCGGATAGAGGGTCATCTGGCCGTCGATCAGCCGTACCCCGAGGGTGACCGCCAAAATGGCGATCGAGAGGGTGGTGAAGAAGTCGAGGGCGAAGGTCGAGGTCATCGCGATCCGCAGGGTGGCCATCGTCGACTTGCGGAAGTCCTCACTCGAGCGGTAGACGCTCTTGGAGTAAGCCTTGCTGAGGCCGAAGTACTTGAGGGTGGCGATCCCACGCAGGGAATCAATGAAGTGGTTCGACAGCCGCTGGAAGGTGGCAAACTGGCGGTCGGCCTGAGCCTTGGCGGCGTAGCCAAGGACGATCATGAAGAGGACGATTAGCGGGTAGACGACCAGCATGATCACTCCCGACAGCCAGTCAAGGTAGAAGGCCAGGGCCAAGATGATGACCGGGACGACCATCATGTTGACCATCTTGTTGAGGACCAGCTTGAAGTAGTCCTCAACCTGGACCACCCCGTCAAGGGTCAGCGTGACCATGTTCCCGGTCCCCTCGCGCTGGACCAGCTGGGGCCCCTGGGCAAAGGTCTTTTTCAGGAGCTGGGTCCGCAGGCGCTTGGCGTTGCCGCGGGCAAAGCGGTCGAGGAGGCCACTCAAAAACCAGTTTTCCCCGTGGCGGGCAAGGAAGAAGCAAACAAAGAGGAGGAGCCACTTAGCCTGGCTTGTTAGCGAGTCTCCCATCCAGAGACCGACCAGGGCGGCCGAAAGGGTCAGGGTCTGACCAATGATAAGAAAAGCTTGTAGGATGTGCAATCCCACAAGCTTTTTCATCATTGAGCGGACCCCCGGAATTGTAAACAGGAGTCGATCAACCATTAATATCCCTCCGCTGGTTTAATTGCGGGCATTTCAATCCGCTTGCGGAAGATCCAGTAGGCCCAGATCGTGTAGGCAAGCACGATTGGCAAGAAGATGACCACGACGATCGTCATCACCGTCAGGGTGTAGTTCGTCGAGGAGGCGTTTTGAATCAGCAGGCTGTAGCTGCCCTTGATCGAAGAAATCATTACCCGCGGGAACATGCCAACGAAGATCATCGCCACCAGGGCGACCATCGTTAACCCACTCGACAGGAAGGCCAACCATTCGTTGCGCTTGAAGGTGGCCACGTGAGCGAGGACGGCAAAGATCACGATCAGAAGAACGGTGATCAACGTGCCGGCCGGGTGAACCGCCAGGAAGTCGGTCTGGAAGATCAGCAAGAGGGCAAAGACAACCAGGCCAACGTAGAGGACGTAGTAGAGGGCCTGGGCGTAGTTGCGGGCCACGTCGCGGACCTGACCGACCGTCTTGAGCGAGATGTAGTTGAGCCCGTGCAGGTAGGTCAGGAGAGTGAGGGCAATCCCACCGACGATTGAGAACCAGTTGAAGTAGTCAAAGAAGGTGGCGTGCATGTTGCCGCTGGCGTCGATTGGCATCCCCTTGATCATCGAGATGAACATCACCCCGAGGAAGAAGGGAACCCAGGCGCTGGCGATCCCCAGCAGCTTGGTCCACAAAGCCCGCATCTTGCCGCTGCTCTTGGCGCGGAATTCAAAGGAGACCCCGCGGATGATCAGGCCGCACAAGATGGCCAGCAAGATCAGGTAGTAGCCCGAAAAGAGGGTGGCGTACCAGTACGGGAAGGAGGCAAACATTGCCCCCCCGGCGGTGATCAGCCACACCTCGTTGGCGTCCCAAACCGGGCCGATGGTGTGAATGATTTGTTCTTGCTCGGCTTCGTTGGAAGCGACCGTGTTGGCCGCCATCCCGACCCCGTAGTCAAAGCCATCGAGGAAGAAGAAGCCAGCAAACAGGACCCCAATTAAGAGGAACCATAAAACTTGAATCCAACTCATTTAGAAGGCCCCCTTATCAAATGGATCGAGGAATTTCTCCAGCAGTTGCGGGTTGTCGATGTTGGCCGGATCCTTGCGCAGTTCCCGAACCACCAGCGAAATCATTACCGCTGCCAGGAAGGTGAAGAGCAGGAAGTAGACGATGTTGGACGTCAAGAGCGAGGCCACCGAAACGTTCGGTGAGACCGACTGCTTGATGGTGAAGAGCCCGTAAACGGTCCACGGGTAGCGGCCAAACTCGGTAACGAACCAACCGGCGGAATTACCGATGAAGGGCACGAAGAGGGTTAAGCCGGTGACCCACAGGGTCCACTTGTGCTGGTAGAAGCCCTCCTTCTTCTTGCGGGTCCAAATCAGTCCCACTAGCGAAACGAGGGCGACCCACATGCCGACCCCAACCATGATCCGGAAGCTCCAGAAGAGGGTGTTAACCGGCGGGTAGTAGTTCATCTTCTCGCCGGCAATGTACTTGCCGTACTTCTTGGTCAGTTCCTTGTTGACGGTGTCCATCCCCTTGACGGAGCCGGAGAACTTATCGTAGGACATGAAACTCAGCAGACCCGGAATCTCGATGCTCCCCTTGAGCTTGTGTTCCTTTTGGTCGGCAAAGCCAATCAAGGCGAGGCTAGCCGGGTCCTTGGTATTCTTGTAAATTGCTTCGGTGGCGGCAAACTTCATCGGTTGTTCCTTGATCAGGTACTGCATCTGCAGGTGCCCCATCCCGATCGTCAGGACCGAGAAGATCAGGGCCAACCACATCCCAAAGCGCATCGAGGTCTTGTAGATTCCCATCGTTTCCTTGGAAACCGGGTTCTTCTTGGCCTTGAGCAGTTGGAAGGCGGTCAGGCCGAAGACGATCACGCCCCCCATCATCAGGGCGGCCATGATTACGTGGCCGTATTCAAAGCCGAGCTGCGGGTTCTTGAGCAGGGCAAAGAAGTTGGTCATCTCGGCGCGGCCATCCTTGATCGTGTAGCCAACCGGGTTTTGCATGAAGGAGTTGGCGGTCAAGATCCAGAGGGCCGAAACCATCGAACCGATGCTGGTCAGCCAAATGAAGAGGGCGTGCAGCCCCGGCTTGACCCGGTCCCAGGTAAAGGTCCACAGGCCGATGAAGGTCGACTCCATGAAGAAGGCGAGCAGGGCCTCAAAGGCCAGCGGCGCCCCGAAGATGTCCCCCATGAAACGGGAGTAGTCCGACCAGTTCATCCCGAATTGGAATTCCTGAATCAGCCCGGTAACTACCCCAACGGCGAAGCTCAGCAAGAAGATGTTGCCCCAGTAGCGGGCCATCTTCTTGTAGACTTCATTCTTAGTACGCACGTAAATGGTTTCCATGATTGAAATGGCAAAGGCCGTCCCGATTGAAAACGGAACAAAGAAGAAGTGGTAAACCGTTGTCATTGCAAACTGGAACCGTGCCAGACTAACAATGTCCACTATTATTCCCTCCCTAAAATGATTTATCTACCAATAAGTAAAATAATAGCTAATGGGACCATTCCCATATTTCAGTCTTAGTTTACTCTTAAAAAGTTGGTATTTCAATGAAAGATTAAGCTTCGATAAATTGCTTTTTATTAAGTAAACCGTTTTTCTAGTTATAGTGACGCCGTGTCGCCTTTCATAAAAAACTTTCCCGATGAAAGCGATCCCGGGAGCGACGTAGGGCTGAAGAAACCCTTTTGCGGAGAAAAAAGAAAAATGAAGCCGATTTTATTATCAAAAACCGCGTTCCTTGGTATAATCAAACCAACTGGAATATTCCCCCAGCGAATAATCACCTTTTCTTCAGAAATATACTTTTCATTTGATAAGCAATTATTTGAGGATCGCTGGGAAAGATTGAGGAGGAATCAGACAATGAAGCAGGTTGTTATTTTAGGGGCCGGGTACGCCGGACTGAAGGTCACCCACGAGTTGCAAAAGAAGGCTAGCGGCGACTTCAAGATCACCCTGGTTAACAAGAACAGCTACCACTACGAGGCGACCGACCTCCACGAGGTGGCGGCCGGGACCCAGCCGAGCGAAAAGATCACCTACCCGGTTGCCGACATCGTCGACCCGAAGGTAACCACCTTCATCCAGGACGAAGTAACGGCCTTTGACCCAGCCAAGAAGACGGTCAGCCTGAAGGACCACGATGACCTGACCTACGATTACCTGGTGGTTGCCCTGGGCTTCGTTTCCGAAACCTTCGGCATCAAGGGGGCGGTTGAAAACGCCCTGCCGATGACCACCGTCGAGGAAGCCGAGGCGATCCACGCCCACATCTTAAAGGTGATGGACGACTACAAGCAAACCCCAACCCCGGAGGCGCTCAACATCGTGATCGCCGGGGCCGGCTTCACCGGGATCGAGCTAGCCGGGGCCCTGGCCGACGGGCGCAAGGAATACGCCGCCCGGGCCGGAGTCAACCCGTCCGACATCAAGATCTCGATGTTGGACGCCGGCACCCGCCTGCTGCCGATGTTCAGCGACAAGTTGGCCGAATACGGGGTCAACCTGGTCAAGAGCCTCGGCGTTGACATCATCACCGACGCCCGGGTACAGGAAGTGGCCCCGGGCAAGACAATCTACACCTTCGGCAAGGACGAAGCGGCCACCCCGCACGAAATCAGCGCCAAGACGATCATTTGGACGACCGGGGTCTCCGGCAGCCCGCTGGTTGATGCGGCCGGGCTGAAGGCACGGCGGGGCCGGGTAATCCCGACCGACCACCTGACCGACGCCGATCACGACGACCTCTACATCATCGGCGACGTGGCGGCGGTAATGCCGCCGGACGGCAAGCGGCCGTACCCGACGACCGCCCAGATCGCCCTCGGGATGGGCAAGTACGTGGCCGACGACCTAGCCAGCGTCTTGAAGACCGGCAAACACCTCGAAAACGGCTTTGTTTACAAGTCGCTCGGGACGGTGGCCTCGGTCGGCAACACCCGGGCCTTCGGGGTGGCAATGGGCCACGAGTCGAAGGGCTACTTCGCCTCGGCCACCAAGAAGATGATCGCCAACGAATCGCTCTACCGGATCGGCGGGATGAAGGAGGTCCTCAAGAAGGGCCGCTTCGACCTCTACCACTAAAATAAAATCGATTGATCGCAAAAGCGGCGGGGAAGCCATCCCCGCCGCTTTTTTGTGCTCTCCCCCAACCACCAAAAAGCGCGAAGCCCCGGTCCAAGCGACCGGTGACTTCGCGCTTCATGCTGTTTTCTGTCCTTAAGCTTTCTAGCTCAGCAGGTTTTCGATCCCGATCCCCAAGGCGAAGGTCACCACCTGGACCAGCGAGCCCAGCAAGAGGATCCGGATCGCCGTCGGGAAGGTTTCCTTCTTTACCTGGCGGGCAAAGAGGATCCGGGTCTGCTTGATCACGAAGGGAATCAGCAAGAAGGTCAACAGCGTCGCCCACGGGGCCAGGCCGAGGGCAACGGCGCCGCCGATCGCCAAAAAGGCCAAAACGTTCTTGACCGCAAAGGCGCGCAGGGCCGCCGGCTTGCCGATGAAGTGGACGATCGTGATCCGGCGGTTGTCCTCGTCCTCCTCGGCGTCGCAGATGTTATTGGCCAGGAGGAGGTTGGAGATCCACAGCTCGTCCGGCAGGGCAACCAAGAAGATCGTCGCCAGGCTCAGGGCGTCCCAGGTGAAGTGCTGGTAGGTGTTGACGTAGACGCTGATCAGGGTGATCATGAAGCCCATCGTGAAGCCGGAAAAGAACTCGCCAACCGGCAGCCCGGAGAGCGGGAAGGGCCCCGACGAGTAGAGGATGCCGACGGCAAAGCAGAAGATCCCCATCCACAGCAGCGGCAGGCCGACCTTGGTCACCAGGTAGATCCCGAGGGCGGCGGCCACCACCACGAAGGTCACCAGGAGGCCAAAGACCAGCTTGGGCGAGAGGTGCTCGCGACCGATGATGTTGGTCTTTTGCTGGTAGTGCTCGGTGTCGACGGCGTGGGTGTAGTCGTGGTAGTTATCGAGCATGTCGACCGCCATGTTAAAGAGGAGCATCGCCACGAAGAAGATCAGGGTCAACCCCCAGTTGACGCTGTGAAAGTAGTAGCTACTCAGGCACAGGCCCAACAGGCAGGGCAGGATGCTGGCCGTCTTGGCCTTGATTTCAACGAGCTCCAGAAATACTTTTACTGACAAGGTAAGTTCCCCTTCCGATATAGTACCTTCCTAGTGTACACCATTTTGCCCGCGGCGGGGCGCAAAAAAGCGGCGCCCGGCCGAGCCGGAAGCGCCGCTCCCATTGTTAGATTTCTTGATCAAGCCCCTTGCGCCGCCCGTTTTGCAAGACGTAGATCGCAATCAGGACCAAGACGATGCCGACCACTTCCATCAGGGTGATGTCGAGGTGGAAGAAGATCACGCTTAAGATGGTGGTCATGATCGGTTGCAGGGCGTCCATGATGCTAATCACGTCCGACGGGGCCAGCCGGCTGGCGTAGAGGAGCATCCCGAAGGGGAGGATCGTACCGAAGACGATCACGGTGGCTACCGAGGAGACCAAGGTGGTCGTCAGGTGCGGGACGTCGACCCAGAAGGGGTGCATCAGGTTAAAGAAGATCCCGGCAATGATCGTCCCCCAGCCGAGGACCACCAGCGGCGGGTTGCTGGCCGCCGCCCGCCGGGGTAGGACAACGTAGAAGGCAGCCGTGATCCCGGCGCCGAGCCCCCAGAGAAGCGAGGAGAGCGGGACCGCCAGGTGGGTGACGTCGCCCTTGGTGATGCAGAGGAAGACGCCGACTAGGGCGATCAGAAAGGCAATGATGTCACTGCGTAGCGGCCGGTGGCGGTAGAAGACCACGCCCCCCAAGACGATGAAAAGCGGCGACAGGTACTGGAGGATCGTCGCCGTCGAGGCGTTCCCCTTTTGGATCGAGTAATAGAAGGTGGTCAGGTTGGCGGCCAGGCCAAAGAGGCCGTAGGTGATCACCGACAGGCAGGAGCGCTTGTCCTTAAAGACGTTGAAGATCGCCCCGCGGTAGAGGATGGCACAGATGAGCAAGAGGACCAGGCCGGTGACCGTGGTCCGCACCGAAAACATCCAGGGGCCCGGGATCGCCAGGTTTTGCGAAATCAGCTGCAGCACCGTTCCGGAAATCCCCCAGCTCAGGGAGGCAAAGCCGGCCCAGGTCATCCCCTTGATGACGTGTCGTTCTTGATTCATCGATTTAATCCCTCCATTTTCAAACAGAACAATGGAATAATTTTATCATCTGAAGAAATCGTCCTTCAAACGATTCGCTCGCCCGCGCCGCAAAAAAACGGGAGGAAAAGTTTCCACCCGCTTTTGCTTACGATTTTTAATTAAATGTAGGAAGCAACTTAATTTTTAGTTCGTGGTGAAGAGCGACTTCACCCAGTTGATCAGCCGCTGGAACCAGGAAACCGCCTGCTTGCCGGAGTCGGAGTTGATGATGCTCTTGGCCTTACTCATCAGGTTCCCGGTCGAGTTCTTGACGTTGTTGATCGTGTTGGAAACGTTGGACACGTAGGTCGACGAGGAGGCAATCGGCGAGTTCTCAAACTTCAGCAGGGCCTGGGCAATCTCGGTCCGCTGGCTGGCGGTCGTCTTGGAAGAAATCCCCTGCTTGGCCAGTTGCTGCTTCAAGATGACCTCGATCTGAACGACCGTCAAGCTGGTCCCGGCCTGCTTCTTTTGGGCCACTTCCTTGGAGGTGTTCCCCACGGCGGCCATCAGCTTGCCGGCGTAGGAGGAGTCGCTGCTGTTGTCATCGATCGCGTCCTGGGTCGCCTCGAGGACCGAGTTGGCCGCGGTCGTGTTCTGGCTGTTGAGCTGGTGACCGTCGGCGGCGAAGGCCTTGTAAACCCCGGTCAAGGCCGACTCCCCGGTGACCGCCCGGTTGGCGGTGACGGTGATCGTGATGTCGGTGATCCCGGCCATCTGGGCGACCATCGCGTACTGCTGGGCGGTTACCTTGGTGATGTTGCTGTTGCCGTTGTACTTCTTGATGTTGACCTTGACCCCGGAACCACTGGCCGCCGGCGTGATTGCCACCGAGGAAACCATCGCCGAGTCGGTCGTCGAGGAGCCATCGTTGATGTAGGTGGCGTAGTCACTCCCGGTGGCAGTCAGCTTGGTGTAGGATGAGTCGACGTCCATCACGTCGTTGAGGTCGGAGTAGAGGCTCGAAGAAACCCCCGCCCCGTACACCACGTAGGACTTGCTTAGGGTGTTAGTTTCACTAGAAGAACTGGTTGAACTCGCGGTGGTGTCGGCCACCACGGCGGCGTGGACCGCCGGAATGGTTGGCACCGCAACCGCGGCGGTCAGGACGGTAAGCGCCAGGGCCCCGGCCGCCAACTTACTTCTTAGCTTCATTGACAAATTCCCTCCAAAAATCAATTTCGTTCATTATAGCGCAAGCGCCCCCACCCGCGCCAAGGGGCAGGGAGATTTTCCCGAAGCTTAATCATTCCCCTTCTTGACCTGGTCGGCTAGCTTGAAGACCGGAATCTTCGGCGTTGGGGCCGCTGAGGATCCCGGGGCCGGGCCGCTCTTTTGCTCGGCAAAGCGGCGCAGGTCGGCCTCGACCGCCGCCGGGGTGGTCAGCTGGTGGCGGCGCCAGTTGAGCAGGATCCGGTCCATGTAGCGAAAGCTAAACTTGCCGTTGAGCACCGCCTCGCGCAGGGCCAGCTCGATGATCGCCGGGTCGTAGTGATCCTTATCCAGCCAGTCGTTGACCAGGCTGATCTCCATCGGGTTGAGCAGGCGGCCAAAGCCATTTTCCAGCTGGGTGAAAAGCTGGCTCTTTTGGTCCGCCGCGGGGGCGGAACTGGCGGCGTTGCTCCCCTGGTCGCGCTCCAAGAAGTGGGTCAGCTTGGCGATCAGCGGGGCGAAGTCGTACTCCTCGGCCTCCTGGCCGGCGCCGTTCTTCTTGAGGGTCACCGTTAGAAACTGGTGGCTGGTCAGGGAGTGAATCAGGTCGTACACCTGGCTAACCTCGGTTCCCAGGTGGGCGGCAACCGCCTTGAGCGGCGGGGTTTGGCCGGCATCGAGGTAGGACTTGAGCTCGAGGTAGACCATCAACTCGCCGGTTGACATGCCGAGCTCGTGGTAGTGGTGCAACAAGAGGTTGCTGACGGTCGTCTCCCCGGCCGCCAGGTACTTGCTCAAAAGGTCCGCCATCATCATTTCCCCTTTCTTTTAGAGCCTCTATTATAGGGCAAAGCGGGGGTGATTGCCACTCCCCGGGTGCACGAAAAAAGAAGCCGGGAAGTCCCAGCTTCTTTTAAAATTAATTACGGGTAGAGCCGGTTGAGCATCCGCGGGAACGGGATCGTCGTCCGCAGGTGGTCCTGAAGGGTGATCCAGGACAAGAAACGTTCCAGCCCGAGGCCGAAGCCGGAGTGCGGCACCGAACCGTAACGGCGCAAGTCAAGGTACCACTCGTAGTCCTTTTCGTTCAAGCCGGCGTCCTTGATTGCTTGCAGGAGGGTTTCGTAGTCGGTTTCCCGCTCGGAACCGCCGATAATTTCCCCGTAGCCTTCCGGAGCGAGGAGGTCGGCGCAGATGTAGACGTCGTCGCGGGTCGGGTGGCCCTTCATGTAGAAAGGCTTGATCGTCTTCGGGTAGTTGAGAACGAAGACCGGCTTGGAGAAGTGGTCGGCCAGGTAGGTTTCCTCCGGCGAACCGAAGTCATCCCCCCATTCAACGTCGAGGCCGCCCTCCTTCAGGAGGTTAATCGCTTCGTCGTAGCTGATCCGCGGGTACGGCGTCTCGGTGAAGGGCTTGAGGGTTTCCGGATCGCGGCCGAGGACGGTCAGCTCGTGGCTGCAGTCCTCGATAACCTTCTCTACCAGGTAGGCCACGTATTGTTCCTGCAGTTCCAGGCTTTCTTCCTGGTGCATGAAGGCCATTTCCGGTTCGATCATCCAGAATTCGATCAGGTGGCGCCGGGTCTTTGACTTTTCCGCCCGGAAGACCGGCCCGAAGGAGTAGACCCGGTTCAGGGCCAACGCGCCGGCCTCTTCGTAGAGCTGGCCGGATTGCGACAGGTAGGCATCCTGGTCGAAGTACTTGGTGGCAAAGAGGTCGGTCGTCCCTTCCGGGGCACTCCCGGTGAGGATCGGCGGGTCGATCTTGGTGAAGCCGTGGTCGGCAAAGAACTCGTAGTTGGCGCGGATCACCCGGTCGCGGATCTTCATCATCGCCTGCGGCTTGCTCGAGCGCAACCAGAGGTGGCGGTGGTCGAGCAGGAAGTCAATCCCGTGCTCCTTGTTGCCGATCGGGTAGTCCTGACTGTCGCTGATCAGCTCGATGTCTTCGATCTGAATTTCGTAGCCGAACTTGGAGCGGGTGTCTTCGTGGATCACCCCGGTCACCCAGAAGCTGGCCTCCTGGCGCAGTTCGTGGCGGGCCAGTTCAAAGACCTCCGGGGTCACCTTGTTCTTCAAGAGCACCCCCTGGAAGAAGGCGGTCCCGTCGCGCAGCTGCAGGAAGGCAATCTTCCCGCTGGAGCGCTTGTCGGTCAACCAAACGCCGATTCGGACGCGTTCGTCGACGTGCTTGGGCGCGTCAATAATGTTAATCGTTTGCAATCGTGTTTCCTCCAAACATTATAAGTTGTTAATCCGCTGTACTGCCTTGCCGGTCTTGAAGTTGATCAACTCATAGCACAGGTTCCCCTTGGCGTTCTTGTAGGTAACCTCCCAAACGACCCGGTTGTTAAAGATCCCCGGAGCGGCCTTCAAGACCCGCTTGACCGAGTTGGTGGCCTTCACCTGGGCAATCGCCTCCTGGCGGGTCAGCCCGCTGGCCTGCTTAACCACCCGCAAGTTGCCCCCCTTTTGCGGCACGATCACCAGGATCTGCTGGTTCTTGGCGTTCTTGCCGCTAATCGTGTAGTAGGTTTGCTCGCGGTTGTAAACGTAGAAGCGGCCCGGCGACTTGAAGCTGGTGTACTTCTTGGCGAGCGTAATTGCTTGCTTGCGGGCGTTGCGCACCGGTTGGTTGGCCAGGGTAAAGGACCCCCAGCCAATCAAGATCAGCAGGAGCAGAACAATCAAGCTTCGCAGGGTAATTTTCTTAACCGAAACCCGACTCTTTTGACGTTGAACATCTCGCCGACTCTGCATAAAAGCCTTCCTTCCTAAACAATATCGTTAAAAGTCTATCATAATCCACCGGCAAAGACCAGGTTTTCTCTACTGGTGGCGGGCCAAAAAGGCGGTGGCCTCCTCAATCAGGGCGGGCGTGGTCAGGTGCTGCTTGACCAGGGCCGGCGGCAGAGCGTTTTCCATCGTCTTGCCGTAGCGGTGGGTCGCCAGCCGGGGGTCGAGGACCACTGCCACCCCGTAGTCGTCCGGGGTGCGCAAGAGGCGGCCGATCCCCTGGCGAAGGCGGAGGGTCGCTTGGGGCAGGGAGTGGTGGTAGAAGGGATTTTGGCCGGCCTGCTTCAAGAGGGCGTAGCGGGCCTTGGTGACCAGCTGGTCGGGGGCCTCGAAGGGCAGGCGGGTGACGACCAGCAACTGGAGCTGGTTGTTGGGCAGGTCGATTCCCTCCCAGAAGGAGGCCGCCCCGAGGAGGACGGTGTTGTGGCCGGTCGAGAACTGCTTGAGCAGCTTCTCGCGGCTGCCGTCGATCCCCTGGGCAAGGATGTCGCGCTGGTCGAAGAGGGCCGTGCCCCGCAGGCGGCTGTAGACCTCGGCGATCATCTGCAAAGAATTGAAAAGGACGATCGTCTGGCAGTTGGTGGCCACCGCCAGCTCGCGGATCGTCTTGGCCAGGTAGTTGAGGTAGTCGCCACTCGGCTTCGGCTGGGGCGCCGGGGCGTCGCTGGCCACCAGCAATTCCGCCTGGTGGGCGAAGTCATAGGCGGCCGGCAGGCGCTTGACCTTGACCTCCTCCTTCTTGAGGTCGAGCTGGTCGTAAATGTAGGCCGACCGCTTCGAGGAGAAGAGGGTCGCCCCGACGAAGAGCAGGCGGCTGAAGTGGGCGTAAACGCGCTCGCTGAGGTAGTGGTTGGCCGCCAGGAGCCCCCCGGTCAGCTGGAGGGTTGTCTTCTCGCTCCCCCGCCGGACGGTCAGCCAGAAAAGGGCCCCCTCCCCCTGCTGGTCGACCAGGGTCTTGATGGCGTGGAGCTGGTCGTCAAAGGCCGCTAGCGCCCGCAGCTGGCTGGCAAACTGGTTCATCACGTAGCGATCGCGGCCCAGCCAGCTGTCGCTGCGGCTGGCAAAGAGGTGACTAAGGGCGCTGAAGTGGAGCTGGAGGCTGGCCAGTTCCTGCTCGAAGCCCTCGATGATCGGGTTGGCCGGGTCGAGCAGGATCGAGAGCTCGGCGTTGTCCAGGGCCTGCTCGACGAAGGGGGCGTTGCCCTGCTTGGGGTCGAGCTTGGTCAGGCAGGCCGCCTCCAGGTCGGCAACCGTTTCCTTGAGGGCCCCCAGGTCGCTGGCCACCAAATCGAGGTTGTAGGCGCCAAGCGGCAGGGGACTGAAGAGCTGGTAGAGGTTGTCCTCGCCGGTCGGGTTGACCTGGGCCGCCAGCTGGTTGATTGCCCGGTGAAGGTGGGCAAAGGAGAGTTGGCGGTGGGACTGCTTGAGGACCGCGCTGGCCAGGTGGTGGGCCTCGTCGACCACCAGGTAGCTGGCCGGGGCCAACTTGCCCAGGGCGGCGGCGTGCTCGACCAGGTAGGCCTGGTTGGTGATCACCACGTTGGCGTAGCGCAACTGGCGCTGACGCTGAACGAGGAAGTCGTCCTGGTAGAAGGGATCGTGGGTGGCCAGGTTCTTCAGGCCGGTGTGGCGAATCTCGGTTAGGTAGGCGTTCTCCGGGCCGCTGAAGTTGAGCTCGTCGAGGTCCCCGGTGGTGGTCGACAGCAACCAGATCAGCAGCTGCCCCTTCAAGAACTGCACCAGGCGGGAATCGTCGGTCACGCTCAGCGAGTGGGCAAACTTGCTCAGGCTGAGGTAGTGGCGGTTGCCCTTAACCATCACCGCCCGGACCGGGACTGGCAAGAGGGCGTTGAGCTGGCCGATCGAATCCTTGAGCTGGGCCTGGAGGAGGTTGGTCGGGGTGGCCACGATCACCTTACCCTCCGGGTAGGTCAGGTAGGTCAGGGGCAAGAGGTAGCCCAGGGTCTTGCCCACCCCGGTGCCGGCCTCGACCATCACCTGGCTGGCGTTGTCCTTGGTGAAGTAGTTGTAGATGGCGTTCATCATCTTGGCCTGGACCGGGCGGTAGTCGAGCTTACCAGCAAAGAGCCGCTCCTTTTGCCGCTTGCGGCTGGGGTAAACCAGGTCGGCATCGGCCTGGGCCACCGCCAGCCCCGGCTTTTGGCGCAGGACCAGGCCATGGCTGACGTAGTAGCGGTCCGGGTCGAGCGGGCGCGGGTGGTGGCGGCGGGTCGCCAGTTCCTTGGTGAAGACCTGGGCGGTTTGCTGGGGCAAGACGAGGTTTAGGGCCACCAGTTTCTCCAGGGTCAGGGTCGGCACCTTGGCGAGCCGGTCCAGCAGGTCGATCAAGAGCTGGGCGGTCGCCTCGGCATCCGAGACCGCGCTGTGGGGATGGTCGTGCTCGATCGCCAGCCGGGCGCTGAGGTCGCGGAGGCGGTAGCTACGGGCGGTTGGCAAGAGGAGCTGGCTTAGAGTCACGGTGTCGATCGCCGGAATCCTCAGCCGCTTCTCCCCCACCCGGGCCAGCTCCTCGTTTAGGAAGGGAAAGTCGAAGTTGACGTTGTGGGCCACGAAGATCGTCCCGCTCAGCAGGCTGACCAGGGTGGCGGCAACGTCCTCAAAGAGGGGGGCGGCGGCGACGTCACTGGTCTTGATCCCGGTCAGCAGGCTGATCTGGTGGGGCACCTTCTTGCGCGGGTTGATCTTGGTCTCAAAGCGGTTGATGATCTTGCCCGCTTGCACTAAGACGCAGCCGATTTGAATGATCCGGTCGCCATTTTTAACGTTGGTCCCGGTTGTTTCGAGATCGACCACCGAATAAATTGGCGCTTCTTTTTTCATTGGCATCCGTTCTTTCTTTCACTGATTTATTCTAATCATACTATGGGTATCATAAAATAACCACGGCCGGCACCAACAGTTTTTGCCAGTTTTGCCGGAAACAATGGTAGAATATAGGGGCATGATGGGAGGAAGTGCGCCTCGTGCTTCCCCCGATCGGTGAAAATTGTGTCGGTCACCGCTAGCCCCCAGCTGGCCATCCCCGGCACCGGAAAGCAGGTTGAACAAGCGTGAAACAAAGCGGGATTGGCGAAAGCCACGCCAAATTGATTTTTATTGGCGAGCACAGCGTCGTGTACGGGGAGCCGGCAATTGCCCTCCCCCTACCGACGATCAAGACCAGGGTGGAGATTAACCGCCAGCGCGGCGAAGCAACGATTGAGAGCCGCTACTACACCGGGCCCCTGGCCGAGCTGCCGGCGGCAATGGGCGGAATCAGGCAGCTGATCACCACCCTCCAGAAACGCTTTGCAGACGACGGCCACTGGGCGCTGACGATCACCAGCCAGATCCCGGCCGAGCGCGGGATGGGCTCCTCGGCGGCGACGGCAATCGCGATCGTGCGCGCCTTCTTTGACCTCTACGCTGCCCCGCTCGACCGCCAGACCCTGCTGACCCTGGCCGACGTGGAGGAGCAGGTGACCCACCGGAGCCCGAGCGGCCTCGACGCCGCCACCGCCAGTGCCAATACCCCGCTCTACTACGTCCGCGGCCAGGCCGGCACCCCCCTGTCGCTCGACCTCGACGCCGTCCTGGTGATTGGCGACTCCGGGGTTAAGGGGGCCACCAAGGAGGCGATCGCCGCCGTCAAGGAGGAACTGGTCACCCACCCGGCGGCCGCCAAGGAGGCCATCAGCGACCTCGGCAACCTGACCCGCCAGACCCGCCACTTCTTCGCCACCAACCAGCCCAAGGCCCTCGGTGAGGTCCTCGACAAGGCCCAGATCAACCTGGCCACCCTCCAGGTATCGAGCCCGACCCTCGACCTCCTGATCACCAGCGCCAAGACCGCCGGGGCCCTCGGGGCCAAGCTGACCGGCGGTGGTCGCGGGGGCTGCTTTTTTGCCCTCGCCAAGAACCTCGATCAGGCCCACCGATTGGCCCGGGCAATCGAGGCCGCCGGCGCCACCCAAACCTGGATCCAACCCCTATCTGCCAAAGGAGGCCGTAATTAATGAAGGCAACCGCCCGCGCCCACACCAACATCGCCCTGGTCAAGTACTGGGGCAAGCGCGATCAAAAACTGATGCTGCCGCAAACCGACAGCCTGTCGCTGACCCTCGACCGCTTCTACACCACCACCAGCGTTGAATTTTCCCCGGCCCTGAGTGGCGATACGGTGATCATCGACGGCCAGGAAGCCAGTGCCAAGAACCGGGCCCGCGTCTCGGCCTTCCTCGACCTGGTCCGCGCCCAAAACGGTCTGACCGCCCCGGCCCGGGTGGTCTCGCAAAACAAGGTCCCGATGGCGGCCGGGCTGGCCTCATCGGCGGCCGCCTTCGCCGCCCTGGCCGCGGCCGCCTCCTGGGCCGCCGGGGCCAAGCCGCGCCGGCGCGACCTTTCCCGCCTCGCCCGCCGCGGGTCGGGTTCGGCCACCCGCTCGATTTACGGCGGCCTGGTTGAGTGGCACGCCGGCAATGACGACGCGTCTTCCTTTGCCGAACCGATTACCGAGGAGGTCGACTTCGGCCTGGAAATGATCGCCATTTTGCTCGACACCCGGGAAAAGAAGGTCTCCAGCCGGGCCGGGATGCAGGAAGTCGTTGCCAGCTCGCCCTACTACCCGGCCTGGCGCCAGGTGGTCAAGGAGGACATGGTCAAGATGAAGGCGGCAATCGCGGCCAAGGACATCGACCGGATCGGCCACCTCGCCCAGACCAACGCCCTACGAATGCACGCCCTCAACCTATCGGCCGATCCGGGCTTCACCTACTTCACCGGCGACACCCTCAAGGCAATGGCGGTGATTGATGGCTTGCGAGAGGCGGGGTTAAGCTGTTATTATACGATGGATGCCGGCCCCAACGTGAAGGTGATTTGTGACGCCAAGCACGAAGCGCAAATCCTGGCCGCCCTTGCCCCCCACTTCGGGGCAGAGAACCTGGCGGTCGCCAAGCCCGGGCCGGGGGTATTAGAACTCACAGATGAGAGGGATTCGTTAATTTGATTACTGCAAAAGCACCAGGCAAACTATACATCGCCGGGGAGTACGCCGTGGTAGAAAACGGCTACCCGGCGATTCTTGTTGCCCTCAACCAATTCGTAACCTGCACGATCAGCGACGCCAGCGGCTCGACCGGGCAGATCATCAGCCAGCAATACCAAAACAGCGCCGTTTCCTGGCGCCGGCGCGGCGACCAGCTGGTGGTCGACAAGCGGGATAACCCCTTTTCCTACATCCTGGCCGCGATCAGCGTGACCGAGGAGTACGCCAAGTCCTGCGGCAAGCAGTTGCGGGTCTTTGACATGCAGATCGACAGCCAGCTGGACAACCAGCGCGGCCGCAAGTACGGCCTCGGCTCCTCGGCGGCGGTCACCGTGGCCACCGTCAAGGCCCTCTGCGCCTTCTACGACCTGACCGTTGACAAGGACGCCCTCTTCAAGTTGGCCGCGATCGCCCACTTCTCCGTGCAGGGGAACGGCTCGCTCGGTGACGTGGCGGCCTCGGTCTACGGTGGTTGGATCGCCTACCACTCCTTTGACCGCCAGTGGCTGGCCGAACAGCGGCCGATCCTCGACTTGCCAACCCTGCTCCGCCTCCCCTGGCCAAATTTGAAGATTGAGCCCCTCAGCGCCCCGGCCAGCCTCAAGCTGGTGATTGGCTGGACCGGGAGCCCGGCCTCGACCTCCCGCCTGGTCGACCGGATTGCTCTCTTCAAGGCCCAGCACCAGGAGGAATACCACCGTTTCCTGGATAGTAGCCGCGCCTGCATCAAGCAGATGATTGCCGGTTTCCGCGCCGGCAACCTGGCCCAGATCCAGGACCAGATCCGCACCAACCGGATGCTGCTGGCCAACCTGGCCAAGAAGTCGGGGGTCAACATCGAAACCCCGCTGCTCAAGAAGCTCTGCCAGCTGGCCGAGAAAGTTGGCGGGGCGGCCAAGACCTCGGGGGCCGGTGGTGGCGACTGCGGGATCGTGGCCATCGACGCCCACGCCGACCTGGCCAAACTGATGACCAGCTGGCAGCTGGCCGGGATCGAACGCCTGCCGCTGACGGTCCACTACGTTGACGACGTGGCTTCTTACACCCTGGCGGCACCAAGGAGAAAATAATGACCGAGTCCCTGCAAGCCCAACGCAAGGCCGAGCACCTGTCCCTGGCCGAAAAGCTCTACCCCAGTAGCCACCGGGAAAACTCCTTTGCTCAGGTCCGCCTACTGGCCCCGGCCCTGCCGGAAACGGCGGTGGCCGAAGTGGACCTGACCACCCCGCTGGGGCCGCTGACCCTTGAGCGGCCCTACTTCATCGAGGCGATGACCGGGGGGAGCCGCCAGGCCACCAAGGTCAACCGCCAGCTGGCCCGGTTGGCCAAGCGCCACCGGCTGGCAATGGCCACCGGGTCGATGAGCATCATCTTCAAGGACCCGGAAGCGGCCGCCTCCTTCACCGCCATCCGCGAGGAAAACCCGGACGGGCTGGTCTTCGCCAACCTCGGCGCCGGGGCCAACCTTGCCCAGGCCAAGCAGGCGGTTGACTTGATCGGCGCCGACGCCCTGGAGATCCACCTCAACGCCCTCCAGGAAACGGTGATGGCCGAGGGCGACCGGGCCTTTTACTGGCGCGAGAACCTGGCGGCGATCATCGCCGACCTCGACGTGCCGGTGATCGTCAAGGAGGTCGGCGCCGGGATGCGGGCGGAATCAATCGCCGCCCTGGCCCAGCTCGGCGCCCAGCTGGTAACGGTGGCCGGCCGCGGGGGAACCAACTTTGCCGCGATCGAGAACCGCCGCAATCGCAAAGAGGACCTGACCTTCCTGGAGGACTTCGGCCTGACCACGCCGGAGAGCCTGCTCGAGGCCAGGCTGCTGGCTACCGACCAGCGGCCAACCATCCTGGCCAACGGCGGGATCACCGGCCCGCTCGATCTGGTCAAGGCCCTGGCACTGGGGGCGCGGGCCGGGGGGATCGCCGGCGCCTTCCTCCACCGCCTGATCACGGGGGGCGAGGCCGGCCTGGATGCCGAGCTGACCCGCTGGGAGGAGCAGCTCCCCCGCCTGCTGGCCCTGCTTGGTTGCCGGCGGCCGGCCGACCTGACCAGGGTTCCGGTCGTCCTTAATGCGGCCCTGGCTTCCTACCAGGCCCAACGGCGAGACCAGTTGAATGCAAAAATGGGGTGACGCAAGATGTTTCTAATTGATACCAGCCGCAACGGGCGCCCGGTTTACGACGCCCAGGTTAACCAATCAATCGACGCCTACCTGCTGGAAAGGCGCCCCTTCACCGGTCACGGCCTGCTGTGCTACATCAACGACCCGGCGGTGATCATTGGCCGCCTGCAAAACGCCTACGGGGAGGTCGACCTGGCCTACCTCAAGCAACACCGGATTCAACTGGTGCGGCGAACCAGCGGGGGCGGCGCCGTCTACCACGACCAGGGCAACCTCGTCTTTGAAAACATCGTGATTGGCGACCCGGCCGGCTTTCGCGACTACCAGGCGATCGGCGCGCCGATCGCCGCCGCCCTCCGCAAGCTCGGGGTGGCCAGCGCCACCGTCCGCGACCGCGACGACATCGCCGTGGCCGACAAGAAGGTCTCCGGGATGGCGATGGTCAAGCACCGGGATGCCTACGCGGCCGGGGGGACCCTCCTCTTCGACCTCGACGAGCACACCGCCCGCCAGGCCCTGACCCCGGCAAGCGGGCTGAAGATCGAGCGCGGGATCAAGTCGGCCGACGTGCCGATCACCAACCTCAAGCCCTTCCTGCCGGCCACCTACCAGGACTGGACGATCACTGACCTCCGCCAGTACCTCCTGTGCCAGCTCTTCGGCGTTGACCGCCTGGAGGAGATCCCGACCTACCACCTGACCAAGGAGGACTGGGCGGCGATTGACGACCGGCTGGCCAGCCGCTACGGGACGGCCGCCTGGAACCTCGGCAAGAACCCCGGCTTTCGCCACTTCGCCTCCCGCCAGACCGCGGCCGGCACCCTCTACGTCAACTACAACCTGGACGGCGACCGGCTGACGGCGGTCCAGTTCTTCGCCGACTTCCTGCCCCTGGCGGCCCTGGAACCACTAGGTGCCGCCCTGGTTGGCAAGCCGCTGGAGGCGCCGACAATTGCAGCGGCCGCCCGGCCGGTTCTCCCGGCGGGAGTCGCCGCCCAAACGGTGGCGGCCCTACTAACGAGCAAATGAAAAAAAGTGATGAAAGCACGACGCTTTCATCACTTTTTTGATTATCGACTTACCTGCTTGGCCACCCAGATTGAGACCCCCACCGTCAGGGCCAGGGGAAGGAGGGCCGAGTAGTTGAGGTGGCAGACCTCAAAGAGCATGAAGAGGGCCATCAGCGGGGCCTGGTTTGAGGCTGCCAGCAGGCTGGCCGCCCCCAGGACGGCACACTGGCCCAGTGGCAGACCAACGACGAGGCCGAAGAGGCCGCCGAGAAGGATCCCGCTGCAGGCGCCAAGGGCGATCGAGGGCGTCAGGACGCCGCCGTAGCCCCCGCCGCGAATCGTCAGCAGGGTTGCCAGGCCCTTGACCAGGAAGCCAAAGACCAGCAGGCCGACCGAGGCCAGGGTCACCGTCTTGGTGTTCATCGCCAGCTGGGCCAGGCCGCGGCCGTTGCCGCAGACCGCCGGAAAGACCATCGCCACCAGGCCGGTGAAGAGGCCGACCAGGGGAAACTGCCACAAGATCCCGCGGTCGGTCACCCGGGCCGCGCTGGCCCGCTTGATCAGCGCCTTGAAGCCCGTGCCGAGGAGGCCGTTGACCAGGCCAATCACCACCGCGAAGGGAACGATCGCCAGGGCGTAGTGGCGGTTGCCGGTCAGGTAGTAGGGGACGAAGCCCTTGGTGATTGAGCCGACCATGGTGGCAATCGAGCACATCGTCACGCTGACGGCGATCGAGCGCTGGTTGATCCGCTTGTACAAGAGCTCGAGGCAAAACATCGTCCCGGTCAGCGGCGAGATGTAGACCCCGGCAAAGCCGGCCCCGGCTGCCGCCGCGATCAAGAGCCGGCGGTCCTCTTCGGCTAGGGCAAAGCCGTGGCGGGCCCCGAGGCGGCTGATGTTGTCGGCGATCATCGCCCCCGCCTGGCGCGGCGCCAGTTCGCGGCCGATCGAGCCCCCGGTACTAACGTAGAAGATTTGGGTGACGACGTGGACGACCGTCTTTAGAACCGGCATCCGCTCCCCCTTGAGGGCGGCCCCAATACTGACCGGCTGCCACTTTCTTTGCAGAAAATACCAGACCACCGCGGCGATCACTGCCCCCACCACCAGGGAGAGGAGACGTCGTCCGGGAGCGGTGTGGAGGGCCACCGGCAGGCGGTTGTTTTCAACGAAGCCGAGGAAGAGGTGCTCCACGAGGTCGAGGAGCTGGCCCAAGAGGAGGGAGGAAAAGCCGATCACGACCCCGAGGACGATCGTCAGGCCGGCCAGGGTGCGGTCGTTCCTTGCTTGCGTTTTTCCGTCCATTACGCCCTAGCCCTCCTTGGCAAAGAGGGTTGCCGCCACCTGGGTGAGGCCGACCTGGTCCGCGGCGGTGAAGCGGGCCTTCTGCGGGCTATCGAGGTCCAAGACGCCCCAGAGCTGACCGTCCTTAAAGACCGGAATGACCAGCTCCGATTGCGAAGCCGAGTCGCAGGCAATGTGGCCCGGGAACTGGTGGACGTCCTCCACCAGCACCGGAGCCGCCTGCTGGGCCGCCGTGCCGCAGACGCCGTGGCCAAAGGCAATGTGCACGCAGGCCACCTTCCCCTGGAAGGGGGCCAGGATCAGTTCCCCGCCCTTGACCCGGTAAAAGCCAGCGAAGTTAACCGCCGGCAGGCTGGCATACAGCAGGGCCGACAGGTTGGCGCACTTGGCCACCCAGTCGTCCTCCCCCGCCAGTAGGGCGGCCGCCTGCTTGGTCAATAATTGATAGTCAACTGCTTCCATCTCAACGCTTCCTCTCGTGATTGAATTACCTCCCCATTATGGACAAAAAACCGGGGTCGGGCAAGCCCGATTCCGGTTTTTCGCTTAGTTTGCTTGTTTTTCGACGGCGGATACCAACTGTTCGAGGGTCTGGCTGCCAAAGATCACCGGCCCCCCGTTGATCATTGTGGCCGGGACGCTCATGATTTGGCGTTCCTCGCGCAGCTGCTTGAAGTGGGCCAGGTCAATCATCGTGGCCGAGACGGCCGGGTTGAGGGCGGCCATCTTCTGGCAGGCGGCCACCACGTCCGGGCAGAAGTGGCAGGTCAAAGAAACCCCGATCTGCAACTTGGTGGCCGGCAGGGCCTTGATCCGCTCTACCAGGGCCGCCGGGATCTCCTGCCCCGGCCCGGCAACGTTGTAAATCCCCAGCACCAGGGAGTTTAACTCGTGGCCGGTTGGCACCCCGGCGTAGTGGAGGCCGGTGTCTTGCCCATCCACCAGCAGGCGGAGCTGGGGCAGGTAGTCCTCGCCGGCTGGCGCTGCCTGGCGATCAACCGTCAAGTGGTCGTCGAGCTTGGCAAACTCGCTCACGAAGGATTCGAGTTCCTGGCCAAGCTGGTTGTCGGTTGCCAAGACCTGCAGGGTCACCGGCTTGGTAAGGCGGGCAAAGACCGGCTTGAGCTGGCCAACCAGGGCGGCGTCGAACCAGGCGCCGGAGTGCTTGGCCGCCGGCTGGTCGGCCAGGTGGCTGGTCTCCCCCACCGGCTTGGCCTGGGGCCGGCGCACCGGAATCTTCAGCCGCTTCTTCTCGGCGGTCACGTAGGCCTCGGCCAGGGTGGCCGCCTTGGCCCCGTCGGCCGCGGCGGTGATGATTTGGCGCAGCTTCTTGTCGATCACGTCCCCGGCGGCGTAGACCCCCGGGATGGCGGTGGCCCCGTCGGGTGAAACCTTGAGGTAGCCGCGCTCGTCCTTGGCCAGTTCGGCCGGCAGCTTGGCGGTTGCCGGTTGGGTGCCGACGTAGACGAAGATCCCAAAGGTCTTATCCCCGGCGGCAACCTGGTAGTGCTCCTCTTCGCCGGTCTGGTTGTTGACCAGGGTCATTTCCTTGAGGAACTGGTCGCCGCTAACCTGCTTGATTTCGGTGTTGTAGCGAACGCTGACCTTCGGGTTATCGAGGGCCAGGGCGGCCGTCAGCGGCGGGCACTGGAAGTGGTCCTCGCGCACCAGAACGGTGACGTGCTTGGCGTAGCGGGTCAAGAAGTCCGCCTCCTCGGCCGCGGCGAAACCCCCGCCAACGACGAAGACCTCGAGGCCGGTAAAGAGTTCGCCATCGCAGGTCGAGCAGTAGGCAACCCCGCGGCCGCGGAAGTCGTCTTCGCCCGCGAAGCCGGCGTGGCGCGGCTGGGCCCCGGTGGCGATGATTACGCTCCGCGTTTGGTACTGGTGGCCACTGGCCCCGACCAGGGTCTTGACCTCGCCAGCCAGCTGGTAGTCGACCACCGCGTCGCGCTTGATCTGGACGCCAAAGTCGCTGGCCTGCCCCTGCATCTGCTTCATCAACTGGCTGCCGTCGATCGCCGGGGCGGCCGGGTAGTTGTAGACCATCGCCGTCGTCGTTACCTGGCCGCCAACCGTGTCGGCCTCCAAGACCAGGGTGTCGAGGGTGGCCCGGCCGGCGTAGATCGCCGCCGAGAGGCCCGCCGGCCCGGCCCCGACGATGATTAAGTCGTAGATTCGTTCAGCCATCGACCCACCGCCTTACAGCTTGCCGACCAGGTCGAGGCTTGGCTTGATCGTGTCGTCACCCGGCTTCCAGTTGGCCGGGCAAACCTGGTCGCCGTGTTCGCGGACAAATTGGGCCGCTTGCAGGGTGCGGAGGATTTCGGTTGCCGAGCGGCCGATCCCCATGTTGTTAATCGTGTAGGATTGCACCTTGCCGTCCGGGTCAACGATGAAGACGCCCCGGTAGGCTTGGCCGGCCTCTTCGTCGAGGACGTCAAACATCCGCGCCAGCTTACCAGCCGGGTCGGCAAGCATCTTATATTGGATCTTGCCGATCTTGTCGGAAGCTTCGGCCCAGGCCTTGTGAACGAATTCGGTGTCTTCGGAAACGGAGTAAATTTCAGCGTTGGCCGCCTTGAAGTCCTCGTAGTTATCTTGGAGTGCCTCTAATTCAGTTGGGCAAACAAAGGAGAAGTCGGCCGGGTAGAAGAAGAAGATGCTCCACTTGCCAAGCACGTCGGCCTTCGAAACCTGCAGGGTTTTCCCCGCTTGGTAAGCGTTCACCGTAAAGTCATCGATTTCCTTGTTTAAGAAGTTCATCTGAAATTCCTCCTTGGTTAGAATCATTCTTATCAACGCCTTAAATATACCACCCCGCCCCCGGAATGTAAACCCTTATTTCGGGAAGGCGAAAAAGAAAGGGGATGGCGCCGAAGTCGGCAGTCCATCCCCAGATTGATCATCAGTTTTTAAGGCCGGCTTCCTCCGGCAGTTGCTTGAGGGCGGCGGTGACCGCCTCCTCGCTCAGTTGGTAGTCAACCAGGCCGAGCTTGAGCAGGGCGTGCCAGGCGTGACGAAAGTCCTCCTGGCGGTGGGTGTAATAGCTTTGCAAGAAGAGGTGCTTGATCGCCAGGTACTCGCGGTCCAGGTCGGCCAGTTCGGTTGCCGGTTCAACCCCGCAGAGCTGGTCGTACTGCGCCGGGCTAAGGACGATCAGGTGGGTCCACTGCAACCGCGCGCTCACCACCAAGAACCAGTGGAGGGTCCGGGCGAATTGGCGGGCCTTTTCTGCCGCTTTTTCCGGCTTTTCCAGTTGATAATCACTCTGGTCTTCAAAGAGGGCGGTCAGCGCCCGGTCGGCGTTGACGACGGCGTGCTGGAGGTGGGCGGTTGGCCCAATCAGCAGGTCGCGCTCCTCAAAGAGGGCGTTGTCGAGGCGGATTGCCCCCTGCAGGCTCGCGGATAAATCAAGCATCGGCATCCTCCTTCTCTGGTTCAGCCGAGGCAGAAGCCGGCTTCTTTTCGGCCGCTTCCTCCCCCTCCGTTTCCTCAACCGCGCTGGCCGGGGCCTCGTCCTTGACCACCGGCGCCTCGCTAACGACCTCGTTCTCCGGCTTCAGGGAGAAGCGGCTGTCCATGATCGCCAGGGCCCCGCGGTTGCCAAGGTACCAGTTGCGGACCAGGGAATAGTGGAGCAAGACGTCGAGGAAGGACAGCTTGGCATCCGGGTCGGCCACGGTGAAGTACCACTGGCGGCTGAAGTCGTCCGGGTCAAAGGCCAGGGTGAGGGCAACCCCCTCCCCCAGGACCAGCTTGGCCCCGTTGTTCTTCGGCAGGCTCAGCAGGGCGGCCGCGGTTTCGGCGGTTTGGACGAAGAGGCGGTCGATGACCGTCAACTTGAGGTCCGGGGAGGCCAGCTTGAACTTGGCCTCGTTTTCGGTGGCCAGGATGCCGAGGTTGATCGTGAAGGCCAGCTTGTCGGCCAGCAGGTTGGCGAAGGTCACCAGCGGCTTTAAGAGGGCCCGCAGTTCGAGGTCGTTGCGGTGGTTGATCTCCTTGACGATTAAGAAGTCAACCAGGGCGCGGTTGTTGAACTGGAGGAGCTTGTGGGTCAAATCGAGGTTGAAGAGCGGCTCGTGGTCCCCCTGCTCGGCAAAGAAGGCCCCCGGCCGGTTGCGCTTGCGTTCAAAGCAGAAGGTGTAGTTGTTCTTGAAGCTGGTCAGGTGCATCGTCAGCCGCTGGTGGGCCGGGTCGGGCTTGACCGTCAGGTCGTCTTCGCCGGCCAGTTCCAGCAGGCGCCCCACCAAGAGCAGGTAGTAGTCCTCCGGCTCGTAGTGCTGGGGAAACTTGACGTAGGCGTCCTGCAGGTCAAAGTCAATCAGCTGGCTGGCGGCCGCCAGTAGTTCCTCTTCGTCGCTGGTGGTTGCCAGCTGGTTGAGGAGGGCGACGTACTGCTCGCCGCGCTTGAGGCCGGCAGCCAGGGCGTCGGTCAGGCTGGCCACTTGTTGACTGGCACTGGTCACCATTTGGCTAGTCATGGTCGATCACCTGCTTTCCACTGCCAACCAGACTCTGCAGGTAGTTGGCGTACAGGTTGCGGTTTTCCTGCTCGAAGTCCTCGAAGCTGCCGAAGGTGTCGGTGATGCTCTTGCGCTCGTAGCTCAGGATGGTATTTTCCTTGGACAACTCCAGTACCAGCTGGTTGTTCTCCTTGATCTTGCCGCTGGCCGTGCGGGCCTGTTCCTCCTGGTCCTCCAGCTCGCTCAGCTGGCTGACGATCGACTCGCGGGTTTCGCGGTTCTTGCTCGACTCAAAGAGGCCGTTGCGGGCGCTGGCCTCCTTCAATTCGGCCTGGAGTTCTTCCTTCTTGGCCGCCCGCTCGTCGCCGGAATCGATCAGCCCCTGCAGGCGGTCGTTTTCCTTGGACAGCTTGTCGATCTTGGCGCCGTTGTAGCGCTTGCCGTCGCGGTTGAGCTCGAAGGATTCGGCCAGCTTTTGGTACTCGCCCTGGTCAAAGACAAAGCGGATGTTCAAGACATCGAGCTCGCCAAATTGCCGCCGGTCCCACCAGTTCCCGAAGTAGATCCGGTAGTGGCCGGTTTGGTATTCCTCGTAGTAAAAGAAGGGGTAGGTCTTGCTCAGGTACTTGATCAGCTTGGTGCTCAGGTAGTTGCTAAGCTGGTCGGTCAGGTCGTCGACCAGGCCCATCACCCCGGTATCATTCATCTGTTCTTCGCGGTGCATGATCTCGGCCGCATAGCGCCGTTGGTCCAGCAGGGCGTAGATCTTTTCGTCCGCGTGATCGGTGATTGCCTTGCGCAAAACGTCGAGGTAATCAACCTTTTGCTTGATTGCTTGATTGATCATTTCACTAATCGGTTGTGCACCGTTCTTTGGCTCGCTTGTCATCAGCAGCATTCTCCTTACAATCGGTTTAGTTTTATCTTACCGACTTTTGAACGGTTTTTAAAGAGTGGGCCGGCCACTTCTAGAACTTTTTTAAGCAATTCCCCGCCCCTTCATTTGCATTTCATAAATTCCGCACTATAATAATAGGTGTCAGGGAAATAAATTCTTTGGCATCCAGAATAAAAGAGGCGAGTAAAATGGCTTTGAGCAAGCAAGAACGCAAGGAAATGGCCCGCAAGGCAATGGAAAAGCGGGGCAACAAGAAGCCAGCTGGCAACGGGTTTGCCAAGATTGATGCTGACGCCGCTAAGTTACAAAAGTAATTCTCACCATGGGTGACCAGTCGGGACCGCACCGCGCGGCCCCGACTTTTTGATTCGGCAGATTGTAAAATTTAAGTTGAACATTTAAGTGGACAGAAAAACCCATCAAGGTCTTTAATGGTGTTACCTCAAC
>CALVGV010000002.1 GCA_944327195.1 uncultured Limosilactobacillus sp. | reverse complement strand
TCGGGCACCTCGTTAAGTCGCTCTCACACTAGTTCCTGCATATATAAGGCAACCTATGAAAACTTGACAGATACCTCTAAGGCAGCAGTTTTTTCTCGTTCTTTCGCTACCGCTTGTTCCATGGCCCATTCCTGATCCTGTTGGTTGAAGTTAATCCGCATGGCAATCTTCCTCCATTCCTTATTTTTCTTGGCCCGGGCTTGTCTTTCAACTAATTTTAAGATAAAGGGGTCGCTGTGATCAACCGTTCCGCTGTTGATGAAGCGGCACAGGCGCCGCAACGGGGGTGGAGTTTCCTCCTGGTCGGCGGCCACGTTGAGGTAGGTGAACGACAAGAGGTGGGGCTGCAACTGATCCGTCAGGTGCTTTAGGAACCGTAGCTCGCACCGGTCGTACTGAATTTGGTAGCTAAAGGGGTCGAACTTGGTCAAGAAGATCACGTGAACGGGGCGCAGTTGCTGGTACTTATCGCCGTGCTCGAGCTGTTCCTCAACTAGGGACGCAGCGTAGGCCAGCGAGCGTTGCAAGAGGTTGTGGTAGTCAACCACCTGCATTTCGATATCGTACTGGCGGCGTTGGTCGTCGGTCGCGAAGATGTCGAGCCGGTAACCGCGGACGTCGACGCCGTGCTCGAGGTCGTACTCGGCGTTCACCTCCTCGATTTGGGTGATTCCGAGCTGGGGCACGATCATTTGCAGAGTCGGCAAGAGGATGTCCTTGTCCTTCATCACCCGGTTGAAGAGGAAGCGGTCGGTCAGCGTGGCTGCTTGCCAGTCCGCCGCGGACTTTCGCCAGCGCGCGGCCCGGCTGGGGCGTTGGGATGTCATTGAAAACTCCTTTCGGTCCTTTCCGGTGAGGGGCACGGTTACCCCTCTACTGTGTATATACGTCAAAAGGGCCGAAAAAGTTCGCTCAAATTAAAAAATAATTAAATTTTTTGGTTGAATCGCTTGATTGGGAGGATGGTCATTTTTAAAGTTACCGTTCCCTAGGCGCCGATTAAAGAAAAACCGGGAAGCCCGTCGTGATTGACGAGACCTCCCGGGTGAGGGATGGTTGACGTTAGGGGGGAGAGCTGAGCCCTGTCGTGGTGCTTAGTTAGGCCGGATTGATCGTTTGCCGGTAGTAGTTCTCGGCCTGGGATGAAGAGAGGTCAAAGACCGTCATCAATTTGCCAACAATTGATTGTTCGTCGTTCCCACTACTAGCGAGAAGCTTGACCAAGTTAGTGATGCTAGTCTGCTGTTTTGTTTCTGCTTTCTCCCGCTGCTCTCGTTCCCAGGCTGCCTTTTTTCGCTCTAGGTTCGCTTTTTGCCGTTCCCGGACTGCTTTATTACGTTCTAGATCTGCTCTTTCCCGTTCCTGAGCAGCCTTGGCAAGTGCTTGTTCCATTGCCCATTCCTGGTCCTGCTGGTTGAAATTAATCCGCATGGCAATCTTCCTCCATTCCTTGTTTTTCTTGGCTAGCGCTTGCTTCTTACTCAATTTTACGATGAACGGGTCGGTGGGATCAACTTCGCCGCGGTCGATGAAACGGCACAACCGCCGGAGGGCCGGCGGGGTATCTGCCTGATCGGCTGCCACGTTGATGAAGGTAAAGGACAGCAAGTGGGGATGTAATTGCTCGGTTAGTCGCTTCAGCGAGCGCAACTCGTACTGGTCGAATTGGGTTCGGTAACCGAGGGGGTCGAACTTGGTCAAAAAGATCACGTGGACGGGCCTAAGCTCCTGGTACTTGCCGCCGTGCTCGAGCTGTTCCTCGATCATTGAAGCGGCGTAGGCAATCGCGCGTTGCAGGAGGTTATGGTAGTTGACCACCTGCATCTCAATGTCGTATTTCCGCTGGTGATTATCGACGGCGAAAATGTCGAGCCGGTAGCCCCGAATATCCTGGCCATGTTCGAGGTCAAATTCGGCGTTGACCTGGTCGATTGCGGCAATTTCGAGTTCCGGCACGAAGCGGTGCAGGGCGGGCAAGAGGACCTCCGTGTCCTTCATTACCCGGTTGAAGAGAAAGCGGTCGGTCAGCGTGGCGTGTTGCCACTTTTCGGCGGACTTTCGCCAACGTTCGGCCCGGCTGGGGCGGTGGTTTGGTGGCATAGAGAACTCCTTTCGGTCCATTTGCGGTGGGGGCAAAATTTTCCCTCTATTGAGATATATACGTCAAAAGGGCCGAAAAAGTTCGCTCAATTTTAAAATAAATTAATTTTTATCATGATCGAGATAAATTAGCGATGACTTGTTGTAGTGGGTGAACCATCGCTAACGAGTTGAGGGGTAGGATTTTCAATTTGCTGGTCTAAATAATTATTTTTGTGAATAACAAACAGGGTAGCAAATCATCATTTGCTGCCCCGAGTGCTATCCTAATTTTTCTAAACCGTCAATGAAATAATTCGTTGTGGTTTAAACCACCGGTCCAGTGATCATTTTTCATCGCCAAAAAGGGCCTTCATTGCCTCATCCGTTTCAAAGAAGGTTTCCGCAGTATTCGGGAGAATCCCTTCCTCTTCGGCGTGGACGCGGGCGATCGTCCTTCTTGATTGCTCGTTGAACCGCACCCGTTCTGCCTTGGAAGAAGGCCGAGCTTTAGACGGAACTTTCCCCTGGATTACAAACCGTTTTGTAGTCATGTAAATCGCTCCCTTTTCAAGAAAGATATCAATTTGGGGTCCAAATGGTACCGTAAATTGGCGATAAGGCGACAAGTTGGGGGGGACCAGCACGAGAAAAATTTACCCGGCAAGAATCAGTCCATCCCTACTTCCGCGCGTGCAACCGCACCGTCAACCAGTGCAGGATCGTTGCCAAGAGGGCAAAAAAGATTACCACGAAGGAGCAGTAGGTCCACCAAAAGCCGCCAACCGGCCACAGCTTGGCCAGGCCGGCTTGAATGCCCATCGTTGCGAGGGTCATCAGGGCCACGACGGCAAAGAGTTCCAGGTAACGTTTCATCGTTTGATCGTCCTTTCGTTGGCTCCGGTTGATCTTGGCGGCCAGCTTGGTCAGCTGGCGACGCTTCTTTTCCGGCAGGTGCTTGATTTGCCAGGTATTGGTTTGGACCGCCTCGCCGAGCTTGATCAGGCCGGCGGTGCCGAGCACCCGATCAACGGTCTGGAAGGTGGCATCGGTGACCGGGGTCGTCAGGTTCACCCAGGTCGCCTGGTAGCAGTTGGTCAGGGTCAGGTAGTGCTTATTCTTGAAGCGCCCCGGGTGCATCCCACCCTGGTGGTCGATCCGGACCAGCCGGTAACGCAGGGCGTCGAAGAAGCGCTTGAGGCTACCGGATTCGTGGCCCCAGTAGGTCGGGGTGGCGATCACCCAGACGTCGCTTTCGATCAGCAACTCGTCGAGCTTGCCGAGGTCGCGGTTGGGGTGGCGCGGGGCGGCCATCGCCAGGTCGTAGTCGTTCAGGTTCACCCTGACCGTCGTGTTCGGCGCCGTCACCCCGGCCAGCACGGCGTCCAGCATCTGGGCGGTAATCCCGTCGTCCTTGTTGCCCGCAAAAATCCCTAAGACCTGCATTGCTTCTTCCCGCCTTCTTGATAGAGTGCTTTCATTTTACCACGCTTCCAAGGACAGAAAATTGACGATCATCAATCATTTCACTATCGAGCGATAAATTGAAGAGAACGCCAAAGCGGCCCGTCCTTTTGGGGCCGTGGTGCTAGTGACCTGGGATTAGCGTTTCTGCGCCGGCGTCACGGTGCCGTGGATGAGGCAGTAGTCCCACCAGGCCGGCTTGGTCCCCCGCAGGGTCAGCATGGCGATTTCCTGGGAATCGCCCGTCGTGGTGATTCCGGGAAGGGTGGGCGCACTTGTCCGGTAGTAGTGGGTGCCGTTCGCCCCGGTGGTTTCGCGGACCTTGACCGGGTAGTGGAATCGTAGGTAGTCGGCGATCGGTTTTTCCATCTGGTCTTCCTCCTTTTCGCTAGGCCTTCTCGGGGCCTTCGATTTCTTCGGGCACCGGCTGGGCCGCCTGCCACTCACGGTAGCGGCGGGTAACCTCGGCCTTCATGTAGGCGGCCCGGAGCTCCTTGTTGTTCTTCAGCTTGCGGACGGCGTTGTGCAAGCGGTGGATGAAGAAGTCTTGCATCCGCGGTTCGTCCCCGTACAGGTACTCGAGGAAGTAGCGCAAGTCCTGGGTGCGGCGGAACTTCTTGGCAGTGGCGTTGAAGATGATCAGCCGCCGCTGGTCGCCCAGCCCCTGGGTCAGGCAGTAGATGTTGCGGTACTCAAACTCGTAGCGGGCCGCCCCCTTGCCGAAGTAATCGAAGGTGCAAAAGAAGATCACGTAGGTTGGCCGGACCTCCAGCGGCTGGTCGGGGTGGCGTTTCCAGCGGACGTTGTGGCCGAGGCGATCCTGGAAGCGCCAGAGGTGGCAGGGAAGCTGGTGGCTCCCCAGCATCCGCATGATCACCTCGATCGGCCCCTTGTCGGTGTCAATCAGTAGGTTGCCCTCCTTGGTATACTTGACCGTCACCCCCGTCCTGTAGCAGGGGAGCTTGAGGGCGCTCAGGGCACGGCGGGCCAACTCGTAGGCCAGGAAGGGATCCCGCATCAGGGTGACGAAGAGGGCGCTGTCGGCAATCGTCAGCGCTCGCCACTGGTCAGCCGCCGCCCAGCGGGCCTTGCGGAAATCGAATTGCGGGGTGGTCACGTCATTTTTGTTCATACTAAAAAAACCTCCTACCTTATATATACGGTAAAGAGGCCAAAAATACTCTAAAAAATTTCAAATAATATTATTAAATTATTGTTTCAGGTACTTACTCTTAATTAGCAACTCCCGGGAACGCTGGTCTGCCGGGCGGTAGCCCTTGGTGAAGAGGTGGCGGAAGTACATCATGTTGTAGAAGAAGGCAAAGAAGATTGCCGGCCAGGGGAAGGAAAGCAAGTAGAGCTCGAGGTGGGTCAGGAGGGCGAAGAGGACGTAGATCGCCTCCCAAACCAGGATCAGGGCGAAGTTGTACCAGTCCCCGCGAAAGACCGCCGGCAGGGGGCCAAACCAGAGGGTGGTCCAGGAAATGCCCACCTTGGCGATCCGGATGTCGCCGGCGTCATCGGTGACCTTGGCGTAATTCGGCGGAACCGGGAGATTCTTCAAGAAGTCCTGCTGGTTGTTTCGGTTGCCAAATGGGTTTTGCATTCTCTTCCTCCTCGAATGAAGTTGGGGGACCAAAGTCAGGTGGCCCCCTAGGCTTACGCATCGCCGGCCTAACCGGAAATGACGCTCATTTTTGCGGCGGATCACTCATTTTCCCGCCCGGGTTATCCCTTTAATTTTACGCTAGTCGGCCAGGGGCGGCAAGGAATCCCCCCACTTCTGCCGGCAAAAGCGGCGGTCCTTGGCGTCCAAATGAAGCAAAAATGAGTCGCTTCCGCCACCGCGAAACCCCGTCCTTAAAGCGATTTACCCCATTTTTTGCCAAAAAGATTGCCAAAAGGCTTGACGAAAATGAGAGAATGATGATACTATTCTGACAACGAAATGAGGAACGAAAACATTTGGAAAAGCAGAGTAACTGGTGGCGGTTGCCAAGAGAGTCCCTGGCTGGTGAAAAGGGATCAACTCAAGCCGGTGAAGATGGGCTTGGAATGGCGTCGGCGATCCTTAGCCGGCGACGGGCTTGCACCCGTTACCAATGCAGGGTTATGGGTAACCGTAACTCGGCGAGGCCGCCTTTGCGAGAAGGCGGCGAACAAAGGTGGTACCACGATTAATCGTCCTTTAGCAATCATTGCTAAGGGGCGATTTTTTGTTTTCCGCCCCGCCAACCAGTGTTTTCAAGAGAAAGGGAGTTGTTCAACATGAAAAAGAAGCGGCAAAAACGGTTAATCATCTGGGGGCTGGTGGCCCTCGTCATCATCATCGCCGGCTACTTCAGCTTCGGCCGCAGCCAACAGCAAAGCAGCCAAACGGTGACCGTCGGGATCATGACCCCAACCAGCACCGATCAGAAGATCTGGGACCAGGTCAAGAAGACGGCCAAGAAGAAGTACGGCATCACCATCAAGTACAAGACCTTCACCGACTACACCCAGCCCAACAAGGCGTTGGCCAACGGCTCGGTTGACCTCAACGCCTTCCAGCACTATGCCTTCCTGAAATCCTGGAACAAGGCCAACAAGGGCAGCCTGGTGGCGATCGGCAAGACCTACATCACCCCGATCCACCTTTACTCCAGCAAGTACTCCAGCCTAAAGGACATCCCGGACGGGGCCACGATCGCGGTGCCAAACGATGCCTCCAACGAAAGCCGGGCCCTCTTCCTGCTAAAGAACGCCGGCCTGATCACCCTCAAGAAGTCCGCCGGCTCGCTGGCCACGATCGCCGACATCAAGTCCAACCCGCACAACTTAAAGATCAAGGAGCTCTCGGCCGAACAAACCGCCCGCTCGCTTGACGACGTCGCCGCCGCGGTGGTCAACACCAACTACGCCACCGCCGCCAAGCTCAAGGACAGCGAGATTCTCTACACCGAACCGGTTAACCAGGACTCCAAGCAGTGGATCAACATCATCGTTGCCAACAAGAAGGACAAGAACAAGCAGGCCTACAAGGACGTCGTGAAGTCCTTCCAAACGACTGAAGTCAAGCAGCTGATCAAGAAGTACTACGGCGACAAGGAACTGGCCGCCTGGGACCTCAAACTAAAGTAAGGAGGAATTGATATGCCAAGCATTATTGACCTCGACCACGTCACCGTCTCCTTTGGCGACCTGACCGCCGTCTCCGACGTTTTGATTAAGGTGGAAAAGGGCGACGTCTACGGGATCGTCGGCTACTCCGGCGCCGGTAAGTCGACTTTGGTGCGGACGATCAACCTCCTCCAGCAGCCGACCAGCGGAACGGTGACCGTTGCCGGCACCCCGCTCTTCAAGGACGGCCAACCGCAACTGGCCGGCGCCGCCCTCCAAGAGAAGCGGCGGACGATCGGGATGATCTTCCAGCACTTCAACCTCCTCAACGAGGTGACGGTGATCGAAAACGTGGCCTTCGCCCTCAAGCACAGCAAGCTCGACGACGACGCAATCGAAGCAAAGTGCACCCGCCTGCTTGACCTGGTGGGGCTGGCGGACAAGGCCGACAACTACCCGATCCAGCTCTCCGGGGGGGAACAACAGCGGGTGGCAATCGCCCGGGCCTTGGCCAACGACCCGGAGATCCTGATCTCCGACGAAGCTACCAGCGCCCTCGATCCGCAAAACACCAACCAGATCCTCGACCTCCTAAAGCGGCTCAACAAGGAGCTGGGGTTGACGATCATCCTGATCACCCACGAGATGGACGCCGTCAAGAAGGTGGCCAACAAGATCGCCGTGATGGAGCACGGCCACGTGGTCGAACAGGGCGACCTCAAGGAGGTCTACCTGCGGCCGCAAGCCGAGCTGACCCGCCAGTTCGTCGGTGGCTCGCTGGCGGCGGCCGACACCCTCAAGGCCTTCCACCTCGGCCAGCTGGGCGAAAATGAGCAGCTCTACCAGGTGGTTTTCAGTGCCCAGACGGTCACCAAGTCGATCATCCTCGAGCTCTACAAGCAGGTCGGCGTTGACGTGTCGATGCTCTACGGTAACATCGAGGTCCTCGGCGACGAGCCGGTCGGCACGATGTTCATCCTGGTCACCGGGTCGGCCGACCAGCAGGCCCGGGTCGAAAAGCTCCTGGCCAGTTACCAAGTTGAAGTTACCAAAGTTGATGGGGGGATCTTAGCATGAGCGAACTAATTAGCAAGTACTTGCCCAACGTGGCCAGTCTCGGCTGGAGCGGCGACAGTGGCTGGGGGACGGCGATCTTCCAGACCCTGTACATGACCTTTTGGCCGGCGGTGATCGGCGGCCTGCTGGGGCTGGTCTTCGGCCTGGCCCTGGTGCTGACCAAGGAGGGTGGCATCCTGGCCAACCGGGTTTGGTTCAACATCTGCGACAAGGTGGTCTCCTTCTTCCGGGCGATCCCCTTCATCATCCTGCTGGCCTTCATCGCCCCCTTCACCCAGCTGATCGTCGGCACCCAGATCGGGACGACCGCTGCCCTGGTGCCGTTGTCGCTCGGGGTCTTCCCCTTCTTTGCTCGCCAGGTCGAAGTGGCGCTGGAAAGCGTTGACCGCGGCAAGATTGAGGCCGCCCAGGCGCTGGGGGCCACCAACCTCGACATCATCTTCGACGTCTACCTCTCCGAGGCGCGGGCCGAACTGGTGCGGGTTTCGACGGTGACCCTGATTTCCCTGATTGGTCTGACCGCAATGGCCGGAGCGATCGGCGCCGGCGGCCTGGGGAACACGGCGATTGCCTACGGCTACAACCGCTTCAACAACGACGTGACCGTGGTGGCCACTCTCCTGGTCCTGATTCTGGTGCTGATCGTGCAACTGGTGGGGGACTGGCTGACGAAGCGGTTGAATCACCAGGTGCGGTAGGGTAGGGCCTCCGCTCCGCAGCTTCCGGGAGACTGGAACGGGGTGGGCACAACTTTGAGCCCCTAGCGGGTCTCAAAGCTTGGCCTTTCACTAGGCGGGAAACCCGCCAAGTGAAATTTCACCCCTGAGCTCCCGGGTCTGCTCCGCTCCGGCCCCGGCAACTAAACATGGTTACGGTAGCCAAAGTGGGGGAGTCTGCGCCCCGTGGCTTCCAGGAGATTGGAAAACGGTTTGGACATATTCTAAACTCCTTTCCGGGTCTCTAAACTCGGCCTTTCAATTAGGCGAAAACCCGCCAAGTGAAATTTCGCCATCTTGGCCTGCCCATTCACTCCGGGTCAGCAGCGCGGAGCTTTCCTAATAATTGCTACAGGTAACATTGAAGCTTTTTGGTATTAACTACCAAGGTTATCTAAACCATTCTCTGAATCCAAGCTTAACGGCACGTTGCTTTAATTCTCATCCCTACCTGAAAGGAGGATCCACATGGACGCACGCGAAAAAGAACAGGTGCTTTCCGACCTAATCCAAATTCACTCGGTCAACGGCAACGAACTCGCCGTGGCCAACTACCTCCACTCCCTCTTTGCCCGCCACGGCCTGGCGGCCACCGTTGCCCCCTTTGGTAACCAGCGGGCCAACCTGATTCTCGAGGCCGGCCACGGCGACCGCGTGTTGGGCCTGACCAGCCACATGGACACCGTCGCCGTTGGCGATCCGGCCGCCTGGCACCACCCGCCCTTCGCCGCCACCCGGATCGGCGACCGGATCTACGGCCGCGGGGCCGCCGACGCCAAGGGCGGCCTGGCCGCCATGGCCCTTGCCCTGATCGAGCTCCACGAGGCCGGGGCGCTCCCGGGCCGGGTCCGCCTTTTGGCCACCGCCGGCGAGGAGTACGGCACCCCCGGCGCCAACCGGCTGGTCGAGGCCGGCTACGCCCGTGACCTGGCGGGGTTGGTCGTCGGCGAGGCCACCGGCGGCAAGGTCGTTTACGCCCACGCCGGCAGCATCAACTACCAGGTCACCAGCCATGGCAAGGCCGCCCACTCCTCCCGTCCCCAAGACGGGGTCAACGCCCTGACCCCGCTGGTTGACTTCTTCACCAGAGAGGCAACCCTCTTTGCAGACGCCGCCCACGACCCGGCCCTCGGCGCCGTTCAACACAGCGTCACCGTCCTGACCGGGGGCGACCAGGTCAACTCGCTGCCGGCAACAGCCAAGCTGGCTGGCAACGTCCGGCCAACGCCCTCCTTCTCCAACCAGGCGGTGATCGGCCGCCTGCAGGACCTGGTTGACCAGGTGGCCGCCGCCCACCCGGGGGCGCGGCTGGAGTTGGAAGTGATCCACGACTTCTACCCGGTAACCGCCGCTCCGGAGGGCCCGCTGGCCCAGCTCGCCCTAAAAGCGGCCCGGACCGCCTTTGGCACCGAACCGCAACTGACGACGATCAACGGCGCCACCGACGCCAGCGTCTTCGTCAAGGCCCAGCCGGACCTGCCGGTGGTCGTCCTTGGCCCCGCCGCCTGGGAAAACTCCCACCAGGTCGACGAGTGGACGACGGTTTCCTCCTACCTGGCGACGATCGAGGCCTACAAGCAACTAGTAACGGGCTTCTTTGCCTAGCAAATTTTCCCCAACGCAAAAAGTGGTCGGCAATGCTGCCGGCCACTTTTATTTAGTCCGCAAGAAACTTTTCCAGGCTTGCCTTGAAGTCGGCCAGGTCGCGGTCGAGCCGGACCAGGCGGCCGTCCTTGGTGAAGCAGTGGCTGGACTCGCCGCTGCCGACCACTTCCCCCTCCTTGGTGAAGGTGTACTCCAGGGTGAGCTTGATTTTGTCGACCTGCTTGACGCTAGTGAAGATGTCGACCTGGTCGCCGAAGGTGGTCGGCTGCTTGTAGCGGCAGTTGACGCTGACCACCGGCGAGATCAGGCCCGCCTCCTCGAAGCGGCGGTAGTCCCAGCCGATCGTCGCCAAGAAATGGGTCCGCGCCTCCTCCATCCAGCGGATGTAGTTGGAATGGTGGGTGATCCCCATCCGGTCGGTTTCGTAGTAGGCCACCTGGTGGGTCCAGAGCTGGGCCGGATCGGCGACCACCAGCTTGGCCAGGTCAACCGCGGCCAGCTTTTCGAGCACCGGCTTGGTGGCCGGCAGCCAGTCGAGCCCTGCCAGCTCGGCCGGGGTGCCCCAGCGCAGGTCCGCCTGGGCGCCGGTCGAGTGCGGTTCGCCGGCGAGCTTGGCGTAGAAGACCTGGAGGTGGACCGTCCCGCTGGCCCCGGGGACGGTGATCGTCGGCAGGACCCGCTCGCCGACCGTGGCCGGGCAGCCCAGTTCCTCGGCCAGTTCCCGGGCCAGGCCGTCCCGCGGGTCCTCGCCGGGGTGGAGCTTGCCGCCGGGCAGCTCCCACTTGGCCGCCCCCAGCCGGCCGGCCGCCCGCTTGCCGGCCAGAAAGCGGCCGTTCTTAATAATTACGCCGGCCACCACTTGTAATTCTTCCATTATCATCGCCATCCCTTCTGCTTTGCTCCCATCATACCAGGCCGTTGGTTAGAACAAAAATTAAAATTATCTCATCAAAAACCTTGACCACCCTCCCCGATCATGGTTTAATAATGCCAAGTTAAATTAAATCTTTCTAATGATTCTTGGGACCCCCAGTAGCGAACCGTTTCCTGGCCCAGAGAGTTAGCGGTGCTGAAAGCTAACCCACAACGTGCTTGCGAATTACACTCCCTTCCAAAATGAATCACGGTGGCCAATCTTCGGCCAAAAGGTGCAGTAAAATGCACGAAGTTGGGTGGTACCACGGAATCGCTTCGTCCCTCGTCAAAGTCAAATTTGGCGGGGGCTTTTTTTAAATCCTCGAAGGCAAACAAGAAAGGAGCCGATCATAATGTCTCGTCACTTCAGTTCAACCCCTGCAAACCGATATTATTATCGCCGCTCGTTGTCGTCGATTTGCCAACCAATGAGGAGTTTATTAAATGAAGAAGAAAAATTCGCGGCCGGAACCCGTCCTTAGCCTGGCCGAAAGCATCGTTGTTCTCTTAGCCATCCTGGGCCTGCTCGGCTTCTTGATCATCATCAAGCAGCAGGAACCCCAGGCCCCATTGCTGATCGCCTTCGTCTTGCTGATGATCTACGGTCGCCTCCGTGGTTTCTCCTGGCAGACGATTACCAAGGGGATGCGGACTGGCCTGCGGGCCGGGGTCGACCCGCTGGTGATCTTCTTGACAATCGGGGTGCTGATCGCCACCTGGATTTTCTCAGGGACGATCCCGACGATCATGTACTTCGGCTTCCAGATCATCTCGGTTAAGTTCTTCCTGCCGACCGTCTTTCTGGTCTGCACCCTGGTGGCGATCGCTTGCGGGAGCTCCTTCACCAGCGTGTCGACGATGGGGATCGCCTTCATCGGGATTGGGGCGACCCTGCACTTCAACCCGGGCCTGACCGCCGGGGCGATCGTTTCCGGCGCCTTCTGCGGGGCCAACATCTCGCCGCTTTCCTCGACCACCAACCTGGCGGCCTCAACCGGCCAGATTGACATCTACAAGCACATCAAGGCCCTTCTGTGGACCGACCTGCCGGCCTGGGGGCTGTCGCTGGTCTTCTTCACCCTGATGGGGATGAACGCCCACGCCGCTAGTCTGGCCTCAATCCACCACATGATGAGCGGCCTGCAGAGCGGCTTCTGGATCTCGCCGGTCACCCTCCTGCCGGTGGCCCTTTTGATCGGGCTGGCCTTCTTCAAGGTCCCGGCGGTGCCGTCGCTGGGGCTGGGGGCGATGCTGGCGATCGCGATCGGCTGGCTTCACAAGCCGGCGACCACGATCAACCAGGTCAGCGACCTGATCATGAACGGCTACGTTGCCCACACCGCCAACAAGACGATCAACGCCCTCCTCTCCAAGGGGGGGATCTCCAGCATGCTGACCTCGGAGGCGCTGATCATCTTCGCCCTCACCCTTGGCGGGCTCTTGATCGAGTTCAAGATCGTCCGCACGATCATCGAAAAGGTGGAAGAGAAGGTCAAGGGGGCCGGCGGGCTGACTGTTGCCACCGCCCTGACGGCGATCGGCGTCAACCTGCTGGTCGGCGAGCACTACCTGGCAATCATCCTGCCGGGGGAATCCTTCAAGGAATCCTTTGACCACCACAACCTGCCGCGCCAGTGCCTGACCCGGATCCTCAACGACGCCGGGGCGGCGGTCAACGCGATTGTCCCTTGGAGCGTTTCCGGCGTCTTCATCGCCTCCACCCTCCAGGTCGACAACCTGGCCTTCATCCCCTTCGCCGTCTTCCCGACCCTGGTCACGATTTCCTGCATCATCGCCGGCTTCTCCACCCGGGCCAGCCAGGCCACCAGCAAGGCGGAACTGGTGCTGAACTAAACATTATCAATTCAAAAGTCGCTCCCGGTGGGGCGGCTTTTTTGCTGCAAAAAAACCGCCGCCCCGGGCGGGCAGCGGTCAAAGTTGACAAAATTAACTGGCGGCGGAGTTCTTCAGCCGGGCGATCCGCTTGTCCAGGGCGGGGTGGTCACTGAAGAGCCGGTCCCAGAGGTAGTGGGGCTTGGGGCCGTTCAAGTAGAGGCCGTTTAAGGCCATGTTCTTGGCTGGTTCCATTTGCAGTTGCGGGTCCTTCAGCTTTTCCAGGGCCGAAATCAGGCCGCTCGGTTCGCGGGTCAGCTCCACCGAGCCGGCGTCGGCCAGGTACTCGCGCTGGCGGGAGAGGGCGAAATACATGATCTTCCCCAGCGGGATTGCCACCACCAGCAGACCGAGGAAGATCAGCCCGCCGACCAGGGCGAAGAGGCGGATCACCAGACCGATCACCCCGCGGAGGTCGCTGATCACGATTCCCCAGCAAAAGAGGGTCCCGCTGATGGCGAAGCCGACGATGAACTGGAGGATGATCCCCACGATCACCGTCACCTGCGAGTCGTGGTTGCGGATGTGGGAGAGCTCGTGGCCGACCACCCCGGCGATCTCCTGCCGGTTCATGATGTCAACTAGCCCCTGGGTGAGGGCCAGGCTGGCGTGTTCCGGGTCGCGGCCGGTGGCGTAGGCGTTCGGCAGCGGGTCCGGGTCCAGGTAGAGCTTGGGCATCGGCAGCCCACCAGCCAGACAGAGTTCCTCGACGATCTCAAACAGGGCCGGCGCCTCTTCTTTGGTCAAGCGGTGGGCGTTGGTGACCTGCATCAGCTGGCGGGTGCACTGGTAGTAATGGTAGAGAAAGTAGAGTAGGCCGAAGAGCAGGAAGGCGCCCCCGAGGTAGGCCGAGACCGTTCGCCAAAGAAAGACGGTCACCGCCACCACGAGAAGGGCAAATAGGATAAGGACAATCCAGGTGTTGCGCTTGTTTCGCGCGATTTGTTGGTACAGCATGATTTCTCCCCCCCCAATCACCCTTATTATAGGGGGAAACCGGGGGTGGGGGACAGGAACACTTCCTTCAAATGGTACCGTTTACCAGACGCCGACTATTCCCACTTGAAGGCCGGGTGCGCCTGGTCGACTAGCCCGGTCTGGACGGTCACGCCGAAGATTTCCTCCAGCCGGCTGGCTAGGGCGGCCCGGGCCTGGAGCACTGCGTTCCGGTTGGTGGAGGCAAAGCCGTCGAGCGGGAAGAAGACCGAGTGGGTCTGCGGGCCGATCTTGCCGTACTCGCTTTGCCGCCAGGTCCAACGGCGGGTGCGGACCTGGTGGCCGACGGCGTAGACGACCTCGCCGGCCTCCGGTTCCTCCACCGCTGTTTTGCCGAGGGGGACGAACTGGTCGCCGGCCACCGCTGGGCGCATCATCACGTCTTCGCTTACCCCATCTAGGGTGTGGGTGCCCATCGGGACGGTGTACTGAAGCGAGATCGCGTTGTTGAGGTCGACCAGCGGGTTGATGTGGGGTAGGTCCTTCCCCTTGGCCAGCCGCTTGAAGAGGGCCTTGGCCGAGCAGGGGAAGCGGTTGGGGTTGATCCCCAGCGTGCGGAAGGCCTCGCGGTAGGGGATGATCTCCGGCCGTTCCTTGACCTTGGCGTCCTTGAAGCGGGCCTGGGCGGCCGCCACCTGCTGATCCAGCATTGCCGTGATTTGCGGGTAGTCCTTGGTGTTATCGATCCCGTGGGCCACCACCACCCCAACGATCATCTCGGGAAGCTTGGCGAAGATCTCGTCGCTAACAATAAATTTCATCGTGATTCCTCCTTTAAGTTAAAAAAAGCTGGAAGAGGCCCGAACGGGACCTTTTCCAGCTTTTACCCTCGCTGCTTATCTTGAGCGGTTCTTCTTGGGGCCATTATAGGGGAGAGTGGCGGCGGGGTCAATGCTTTTCACTTTTCGGCCCGCTCCTGGTCCACCAGCCGGTCGACTAGGGCGTAGAGCCGCTGGCGCATCTCCTCTGGGGTGACGGCGTTCGGGTTGGACAGCCACCAGCGGCCGCACTGGTTGATCCCGCCGAGCAAGAAGAGGACGGTCAGCCGGTCGTCAAGGGCGAGGCGGTGTTCGTACTCGCCCAGCGACTCGCTGGTCAGCGAAAACTGCATCTGCTCGGCCAGCGGGCTGTTCTTGATCGAGAGGGCCAGCTGGCGGTGCTGCTCGGCAAAGGAGAGGATCACGTCGACGAGGGCGTGGAGGCTCTCCGGCGTCGCCGCCGGGACCTTCGGGAGGTTGGCCTCGGCGAAGAGCTGGTCGCGCAGCCGCCTCATCATAAACTGAAAGAAGGCGTACTTGTCGGCGAAATGGTTGTAGAAGGTGGCCCGCCGGGTGCGGGCCCGTTGGCAGAGCTCGGTGACGGTGATCTGGTCAAAGGACTTTTCGGTCAGCAGCTCCTCGAAGGCGGTGGTCAGGGCGTCGTAGACTTTTTCGGTTCGCAGGTTCATAAAGCTTCCTCCTCAGGCGTAACAAAACGGGCAAAAGTGTCAATAAAGTGACACAAGTCCCGCCGGTGGTCATTGATGGTGGGCTAAGGCAAGCCTAGAATTATCCGTAACAAATGTCAATTAACTTACAAGCAAAGGAGGAAGCACTCATGGCAAGCGTAAGACTGCTCGACACCCCGGCCGACTACCAGCGGCTCGGCGTCAACCCCACCCAAATCGAGTCCTGGGAGGACGGGCGCCGCAACTGGCACCAGGAACCCGGCAACTGGGAGTGGTGGTACTTCGACTCGGTGCTTGATGACGGCACCAAAGCGGTGATCCAGTTCTTCATCCGCCCCGGCAAGAGCATCAAGAAGCACGGCGACCACCCCTCGCTGACGATCAAGGTGACGACTCCCGACGGCAAGCTCCACCAGGAGGACGTCTCGGTCAAGGTGGCTGACTGTACCTTCGGCAAGGACCAGTGCGACGTCCACCTCGGCGACAATTCCTTCGTCGGCGACCTCAAGCAGTACCGGATCCACGTGGCCCCGGTCAACGGCCTCGGCGCCGACTTGACCCTGACCAGCCGGACGACCCCCTACCGGCCGGGGAGCGGCTACCACGACCACCAGTGGGGAAACCACTTCTACATGACCGAGTGGAACAACTGGCTGTGGGCCCGGCAGCGGTTTGATGACTACACGGTCCTCCTCTTCGACCTGATCGCCGCCGAAAAGGACGGCTACCAGCGCTTCCCGATCATGTTCATCGAGGACGCCGCCGGGAAGCTGGTCTTCGAGAACCGCCAGGCGGTCAAGTGCACGGTCAGCGGCTTCTACCAGGACGAGCTGAGCGGCAAGGACTACCCGAAGGCCCTGCGCTACGAGCTGGAAAGCGACGGCAAGCAGGTCACCTACTCGCTGGCCGAGGAGGAAATCCTCGATGCCCAGGGCATCAAGAAGATCCCCTTCATCTTCAAGCAGGTTGCCCGCCACAACGGGGTCGGCAACCTCTCCTACTCCCGCTACTACGGGACGGGAACCCTGCGGATCGACGACGGCGACCAGGTGGTTGAGCGCCAGGGCAAGCTGATCTACGAGTTCATGTTCCCGGGCGAAAGCTGCCGCCAGGTGCTGGACACCGACCACAACTGATTCTTGGCGAACGCCTCCTGCCCGAAGCGGGCGGGGGCGTTTTGCTTTGGTCGTCAGCGGGGTCCTGGTAAAATATGAAGGAAGGGCTTTCTAAGGCGGGCTTGAATTCTAAAAATCCGCTTAAATTCCCGCCGGCGGGGGTGGACAGCGGAGCGGCGAACGGTGATAATCCCTAATACGGCGGGGATTTAGCGGCCTTTATAAATTGGACCGTATCAATTTTTAAAAAGGTTGACTTTTCGCCGAAATGCTTTATCATGATAGACGTAAATTGATTCCGATTTACGATGCGTTTAGATGTCAATCGTAGTTATACTTTTAAAGGAGTGTACATTAAATGGCAGTAGATTACGACTCCAAGGCTTACTTGGAAAATGTTGATGCTTACTGGCGTGCTGCTAACTACCTCTCCGTTGGGACGTTGTTCTTGATGCACAACCCTCTCCTGCGGCGGGAACTGAAGGCAGAAGACGTTAAGCCGAAGCCGATTGGTCACTGGGGGACGATCGTTCCGCAAAACTTCATTTACGCCCACTTGAACCGGGTTATCAAGAAGTACGGCGTGAAGATGTTCTACATCGAAGGTTCCGGTCACGGTGGCCAAGTCATGGTTAACAACTCTTACCTTGACGGCTCCTACACTGAAATCTACCCAGAAATCACCCAAGACGAAGCCGGGATGGCAAAGCTGTTCAAGCACTTCTCCTTCCCAGGTGGGACTGCTTCCCACGCCGCTCCGGAAACGCCGGGCTCCCTTCACGAAGGTGGGGAACTGGGTTACGCATTGTCCCACGGGGTTGGGGCAATCCTCGACAACCCAGACCAAATCGCTGCCGTTGAAATCGGGGACGGGGAATTCGAAACTGGCCCGCTGGCCGCTTCCTGGTTCTCCAACCGCTTCATCAACCCGGTTACTGACGGGGCCGTTCTGCCGATCGTTCAAGTTAACGGGTTCAAGATTTCCAACCCGACGATGATCTCGCGGATGAGCAACGAAGAAGTTACTAAGTACTTCGAAGGGCTTGGCTGGAAGCCATACTTCGTCTCCGCATACAAGGACGGCGAATTCGATGGCCTCAAGGACCACATGGAAGTCCACGAAGAAATGGCTAAGGTAATGGACGAAGCCATCGAAGAAATCAAGAGCATCCAAAAGACTGCTCGCGAAAACAACGATGGTTCGATGGCTCGCTGGCCAGTTATCGTCTTCCGGGTACCGAAGGGCTGGACTGGCCCAACCAAGGACCTCGACGGTAACCCGATCGAAAACTCCTTCCGGGCACACCAAATTCCGATTCCGGTGGCACAAGACGCCATGGAACACAAGGACATGCTGGTTGACTGGATGAAGTCCTACAAGCCGGAAGAACTCTTCGACGAAAACGGCTACCCGGTTGACGCCGTTCGGGCAAACGTTCCGGCCGCTGAAATGCGGATGGCAATCAACCCAGAAACCAACGGTGGGGCTAACCAAAAGGCTCTCCGGATGCCAAACTACCGTGACTTTGCCGTTGACGTGAAGAACCACGGCACGGAAAAGCACCAAGACATGATCGAATGGGGTAAGTACATCGCCAAGATGATGGAACTTAACCCGAACAACTTCCGCGGCTTCGGGCCGGACGAATCCAAGTCCAACCGTCTTTACGCTGCCCTTGACGACGCAAAGCGGACTTGGACGGCTTCCGTTCACGAACCGAACGACGAAGACCTGTCCGTAAACGGCCGGATCATCGACTCGCAACTGTCCGAACACCAAGCAGAAGGGTTCCTTGAAGGGTACACTCTGACTGGTCGTCACGGTTACTTCGCAACCTACGAATCCTTCGGGCGCGTGGTTGACTCGATGCTGACCCAACACATGAAGTGGATGCGCAAGGCCAAGGAACAATACTGGCGGAACGACTACCCGGCATTGACCTTCGTGGACACTTCCACGGTCTTCCAACAAGACCACAACGGTTACACTCACCAAGACCCAGGTCTGCTGACGCACCTTTACGAAAAGGAACGCCCAGACATGATCGGTGAATACCTGCCGGCCGACACCAACACCCTGTTGGCTGTTTCCGACAAGATCTTCCGTGAAAAGGAAAAGATCAACGTGCTGGTAACTTCCAAGCACCCACGGGTACAATGGTTCTCCATCGACGAAGCAACTGAACTGGTTGCAAACGGCCTCGGCTACATCGACTGGGCATCCACTGACCAAGGCGCAGAACCAGACGTTGTGCTGGCTGCTTCCGGGACGGAACCGACTGAAGAAGTCTTCGCTGCTGCTGACCTGCTGCACGACGCCTTCCCAGAACTGAAGATCCGTGTTCTGAACGTGGTTGACGTAATGAAGATGATGACGCTGGACAAGAACCCAGAAGGGCTGTCCGACGAAGAATTCGACCGTTACTTCACCGCTGACAAGCCGGTTATCTTCGCATGGCACGGCTTCCGTGACATGATGCAAAGCCTCTTCTTCCCACGGCACAACCGCAACGTTCACATCCACAGCTACATCGAAAACGGGGACATCACCACGCCGTTCGACATGCGGGTACTGAACGAACTTGACCGTTACCACCTTGCCAAGGACGCAATCCTGAGCGTGGCTGGTTACGAACAAAAGGGTGCCGCCTTCGCCCAAAAGATGGACGACATGGTTGCAAAGCACAACCACTACATCCGGACTTACGGCGATGACATGCCGGAAGTTAAGGACTGGACCTGGAAGGGCCTCAAGTAATAACTACGACAAACGCGTCATAAATTAAGTACGAAAAAGCCTCCGGCAATTGCGCCGGGGGCTTTTTTGGGCTACCGCCAACTAGTTTTCTTGCTTCAAGAGACGGATCCGCGCCGCGTAGCCGCCGCGTTCAAACTCGTCCTCGCCAAAGGCATCTTGGTCCGCGGTGGAAGCCAGGTGTTCGTAGCCGAACTTGCGCATGAAGAGGCCGATGAAGCAGACTAGGTAAACCAGGCCGCCGAGGGCGTTGCCCCAGTCCAGCAGCCCATCCTTGATGGTGACCGTAAACCAGGCAATTCCGATTGGCAGGTGGCCGCAGACGGTGGCCAGGGCACCCGGGGTGTAGAAGTGGTTGCCGACCAGCTTCGGGGTCACGACCACGTGGCCGATCACCTGGGCCAGGCCGAAGGCCACCGGGGCGAAGGCCAGCCAGCCCACCCGCGGGAAGAGGCAGGGCAGCAGGTAGAAGAGGTCGCCGCCAACGTTGATCACCATCGCGTTCTTCTGGTTGAGCGGGGCGCGGTCGTGCTGGCCCCCCTCCTGGTAGTTCATCGCCAGGTTCATGATCGCCGGCTCGCCGCCCGGAAAGTGGTACTCCTCAAACTGGTGCCAGAGGATTGCTCCCAAGTTGGCCAGGGCCAGCTTTTCCAGGGTCGAACTGCGTCGCCAGGTCAGGACCATCACGAGCGCGACCACCACGAGGGCGCCGAGGCCGAGGTCGTACCAGTACCGTTGAAACCATTTCATTGCACTCACTCCTTTCTTCTTTTCCCTTATTATCCTTGCCGCGGGTCCGGCGGAGCACTACAATGAGGTGACGATCGACAATTAAAACGACAGCTGTCGGAAAAAGGAGCAGAAAAGATGGCAGAGACAAAGCGGCAGGCGCGGATGGAGCGGCTGATCCAGGCGGCCTTTTTGGACCTGGTGCAGGAGCGGGGCTTTCGGGCGGTGACCGTCCAAGCGATTGCCGACCGGGCGCTGATCAACCGCCAGACCTTTTACAACTACTACCACGACAAGTACGAACTGACCGACCAACTGGTGGCAACGACCTTCGCCCAGCTGACCGAGTTCTTCGACCGCCGCTTCACGGCCTTCACCAGCGGGGCGTCGCCGGCGGTCTTTCGCCACTTCCTGGAACAACAGGAGCAGGCGGCCTTTCTCAGCGGGACCAACCGCCGGCGCCTCTTGACCCTGCTGGACATCCAGTACGACCGCCAGGGACTGGCCCAGCGCTGCCAGGACTACGCCGCCAGCCGGCTGGCGACCCTCCTGCCGGCCAGCTCGCCGGTGGTGATCCAGGCGATCACCGGCCTCTTTGCCCAGATCTTCCGCGCCAGCCTCATCCGCGGCCGCTTCCTGACCCCCGGGGAGGTGGCCGACCTGCGGGCGACTTTGAACCGGATGCTAGCGGAGTGATAACGGCGAACAAATATAATTTATTACCCTTTAAAGGAAACTTATTTTCGAATTAACTGGAATTTAGGGAATATCTATGATAAAATGGTGGCAAGAATTGATTAAGAAGGGTAGCGGTGAATGTAGTAAGGAGGAGATCGGCATGGTAGACGTCTTTAAGGTGGTAAACTGGCTCCGGGTTAAAAACAACGCGGACGTTCGGACCAACCCGAATGCGGAAGTGTTGACCCAGATGAAGGCGATGAAGTTGCTGTACTATTTTCAGGCGGCCAGTCTGGCAACGACCGGGAAGCGCCTCTTCAACAACCGGATTGTTGCCTGGAAGTACGGCCCGGTAATCGAAGCGGTCCACGCCAAGTATGCCGGCCAGCGCGAGATCGTTGGCAAAATCACCGCCGCGGACCTGGCGGACTACCGGGAATTGCAGCAGGATCCCCAGCTGCGCGACCTTCTCAACAGCGTGTATGATGTCTATGGTCACGTTTCGGCGATTGATTTGATGAACCAAACCCACCGCGAGCGGCCGTGGAAGGAAACCCCGCAGAGTGGGGTGATTAGTGACGAGGCCATTCGTTCTTACTACCAGGGGAGGTTTGTGCTTGATGAAAATTAACCCCAACTTTCCCGAACCAACCCAAAAGACGCGGATCCGCCACCAGCACCAGGATTATTTTGCTTTCAACCTCTCCTTTTTGACGCGCGACGCGAAGTACAACCTCGACGCCCGGAGCAAGACGGTTAACCAGCGGGTCCGGTTGAAGCTCCTCTCACGGCTCCACCAGTTGTCCCAGGATGAAATCGTGACGGTCCTCGGTTACGACAAGCGGCAGGGACTGGAAAAACTCCCGGAGGCGGCGGTTAGCCTCAGTACGCACCCGGCCTTTTCCGCGAGCCGGCGCTACCAAGAGTGCGAGGACGACTACTGGGTCTTTCGCCTCGGAAACGTGGGGCGGGTAATCGGCAAGAAGAACCAGAACCTCTTCTACCTCCTGGGGATCGACGCGCGCTTTGACCGCTATGCGCACGGGAGTTAAGCACTAGCAGGCGAAATGGTTGACGGCGCCGCCATTCCCCAATAAACTATGATTAAAATCAAATGAGAGAAGGGGACGCGAATGAGTCTTGAGACCGCGATTTTTGCCGGGGGTTGTTTTTGGTGCATGGTCAAGCCCTTTGATACCTATCCGGGGATCGAAAAGGTAGAGTCGGGTTACACCGGGGGTCACGTGGCCAACCCAACCTACGAGCAGGTCTGCTCCGGGACGACCGGGCACACCGAGGCGGTGCGGATCACCTTCGACCCGGCCAAGGTGACCTACGCCCAGCTGGTGGAGATCTACTGGCACCAAACCGACCCGACCGACGCCAGCGGCCAGTTCCAGGACCGCGGCGACAACTACCGACCGGTGATCTTTGTCAAGGACGCCGCCCAACGGCAGGTGGCCGAGGCCTCCAAGGCGGCCCTCCAGGCCAGCGGCGAGTTTGGCGATGCCAAGATCGTGACCACGATCGAGGACGCCCAGCCCTTCTACCTAGCCGAGGATTACCACCAAGACTTCTACAAGAAAAACCCGGCCCGCCTGGCCCTGGAAGAGGCCGGCGGCCGGGAGCAGTTCCTTCGCCAACACTGGCAAGGATAAAAAAGTGGGCAAGGCAACCACGGCGGTGGCAACCTTGCCCCTTTCTTCAACTTGGAAAAATCAAATTCGGATCGTCAGCACGTCGCAGGGGGCGAAGCGCTCAACGTAGGCGGTGACCGAGCCGACCAGCACCCGCTCGAGGGCGGTCAGCCCGGTCCGCCCCATCACGATCAGGTCGGGGTGGTGATCGAGCGGGAAGTCGCGGGCGATCACCTGCTTGGGGTTGCCGAAGCGGATGTGGATGTCAGCCGACTTCACCCCGGCGGCCAACGCCTCGTCCTTGAGGTCGTTCAACCGTTGGGTGGCCAACTGAACCAGGTCGAAGGTTTGATCCTCGCTCAGGGCCAGGATGTCGGCGTAGCCATCGGCGATCTGGTTCACCTGGGCGACGTTTAGGATGTCGAGGTGGGCGTCGTTTAGTTGGGCAACCTTGATCGCGGCCGCCATTACCTTCGGGGTGGCCTTGGAGCCGTCAATCGGTACCAGGATTGTTTTGTAGGAGTTATTCAGCATCTGATGATCCCCTCGTTTCGTTTTCTTCCATTATAAACCAGCTTGGACTTTCCCGGGGACTTTGGGTAGAATGGGGAAGAAAGGTTTTCAAAAGGAACGGGGATTCATGAAAGATAATAAAAACCGGAGCAAAGTAATTGGCACCACGGCGGTGGCGGCCCTGTGCACGATCATCGTTGAACTGGCCATGTACGCCCAGCTAGGGACCAACCTGCTGAGCGGGGTCGTCCTCGGCCGGGTGGCCACGATGCTGATCCTGGCCCTGGTGATCATCGGCCTGGCGATCGCCGACTGGCGCTTCGACGGCTACCTGACCATCCTGGCGATGATTCTGTGGGCGCTGGCCAACTTTGGCGGCTTTAGCCAGGTCAGCGACCGCACCAGCCTAGTCGGCATCCTTACCCAGCTGGTGGCGATCGTGGGCTTTCTGGCCAGCCTGGCCGGGATCTGGTACGGGATCATGCAACGCAAGTTTTACTCGGATCGGAAATTGAGGGAGCGGTTGAAGTGAAGTTAACCAAGGATCAATACTTAAGTCAACTGGAGGACCACCTCCAATCAAAGAGTGAGGAACTAACCGGGGCGACGGTCCAGCAGCCGGCCGCCCTCAAGCGCGGGCTGACCTTCGTGCTCGACCAGCTGGCCAGCGGCTATTTGGCCCAGTACGAGTGGGTGGTGCGCCTGCGCAAGGGGACCCCAGTGAGCGTGCGGCTGGAGGTCAACCTGATCAACGTGCCGGTCAAGGACGCCGCCCGCCTCGACGGCAAGCTGCTCGCGGCTGACGAGGCCAGCGGGCTCAACCTCTACATGGTGGCCGAGGGCGAGGAACTGAACAAGTCCGGCCTGCGGATTGACCAGTTGGCAACCGAAGCCCAGCTGGCAACCGCCGACGTGGCCAGCCTCCTGCCGCCCCTTCAGGAATGGGTGGCCCAGCAGCTGGCCCAAACGATGGAAAACCGCCAAGCGGAAAAGTAGGGCCCGGTCCGAAGCGAAAGGAGGGGTGACCGTGTTTTACGCACCGCTGTTTGAAAATGATGCGCCAGTTCACTAGTTGCTCGTTGCACTAGTGAATTGGAGGTAAACATTGAAAGTGAATAAATTAATCGGCGCCCTGCTTTTGGCCGGGGCCGCCAGCATCTGGGGTGGCATGTTCGTGGTCGTCAAGGCGGCCGTCAAGCTGATTCCCCCGGTCGAACTCGTCTGGTTGCGCTACCTGGTGGCCGCGGTCACCCTGGCCCTCTTCTTGGCCATCCGCCGGCCGAAGTGGCACTGGGACCGCAAGAACGGCCTGCTGATCGTCCTCTGCGGCCTGGTGGGCAACGCCCTCTCGATCTGCTTTCAGGAGACCGGGACCTGGCTCTCCTCGGCCCAGTTGGGGGCGGTGGTGACCACCACCACCCCGGCCTTCATGGTGCTCTTCGCCTGGTGGCTGCGTAAGGTGCGGCCCAAGCGTGGCGACTGGGCCAGCCTCGCCTTGGCGATGGCCGGGGTCCTGGTGATCGTCGGCTGGCAGTTCTCCGGCCACCGGCTCCTCGCCGGGGCGGCCTGCCTGCTGGTGGCGGCCCTGACCTGGGCGCTGATGTCGGTCCTCTTGCAGCTGATCGATCCGGCCTACGACGCCCTCCAGGTGACCTTCTTGGCGGTGGTCGTCGCCCTGGTGACCCTGACGCCCTGGGTGCTGACCCACTGGGGGCAAACCCTCGGCAAGGTCGACCTGACCGCCGCCCCGGTCCTGCTGCAGATTGGCTACCTCGGGGCGGTCTCGACCGCGCTGGCCTTCGTGATGTGGAACGCCGGCCTGCGCCGCTTCGATAGCAACCTGGCCGGGCTCTTCTTCCTCTTCCAGCCGGTCGTCGGCGCCGTCCTCGGCTGGCTGGTGCTGGGCGAGGCGCTAACCCACGGCTTCTTCATCGGGATGCTCCTGCTGGCGGCCAGCTTCTGGGTCGCCCTGCGGGAGGGAAGCTAGCCCCTTTCCCCGGCCCCAAAATCGTGGTATAGTAGGGGACGCGATGAGCTGAGAGGTTTGGCAGCCGGCCCTTATTCGGCTGTCCTCTCGTGGGGGCCCGTTAACCCGCCGGATTGCGGGGGGCCTAACCAGGGGAAAGTGGACATTCCGCCTGGTTGCTGGTTGAATAACCAAGCCATTTTGAGCTGGGATTATTTCCTGGCTCTTTTTTATCCAACCGCGTAACAAATCCCGGCCGATCGTCAATTAATTTGTGAACGCAGGCCAAGTGGTCCTTGAGTTGCCCCCGCCCAGTGATATTCTTACCGTAGTTAGTGTCAATTAACTAGCAACTGTAAGGGGGAAGCACCATGGAAAAAGCACGCTTAATGGATCAACCGGCCGACTTCAAGCGCCTCGGCCTGAACCCGGCGCGGGTTGAAAAGTGGGAGGACGGCCTGCGGACCGACGAGCAAGCGGGAACCAACGAGGTCTGGTACTTCGACGCCGACTTCGAAGACAAGAGCAAGGTGGCGGTTGGCTTCCGGCCGAAGACGGTCGCCGGCATGAAGGAAGGGGGCTTCAACCCCAACCTCAACCTAGCGATCACCCGGCCGAACGGGGAAACCAGCCAGGAGTTTGCCTTCGCGGCAATGGAAGACAGTCACCTCGGGACGGACCAGTGTGACGTCCAGTTTGGGCCCAACTACTGCCGGGGTGACTTCAAAGACTACGACCTCCACGTGGAGACCGCTAGCCTGGCCGTTGACCTTCACTACCACGCCCTGACCGAACCCTTCCGCCAGGGGACGGCCGAACTGGCCCTCGGCGATGCCGACCAGTACTTCTACACCGACCTGAGCGTTCCCAAGTGCGCGGTGACCGGGACGCTGACCTACGACGGCCAGACGGTGGCGGTCAGCGGCCAGGGTTACCACGACCACCAGTGGATGAACATCACCCCCTTTGCCGCCTTCCACCACTGGCTGTGGGGGCGGATGTACACCGACAAGTACGTCGTTTACATCTATGACTTCGTGACCACCGAGCGCTTTGGCTTCAAGCCGCTGCCGCTCTTCATGGTCGCCGACAACCAGACCGGCAAGGTGGTCTTCACCACCAACGGCCACTTCAGCCGCCAAACCGAACTGGTGGAAACCAGTGTCGGCAAGCAGTTCCCCAAGACCAGCACCTACCTCTTCGACAACGGGGGCGACCGGGCCGAGTTCACCGTGACCTGGGACCAGATCCTGGAAACCCGGGATACCTACGGCGACGCGCCGGCCAACCAAGCAGAGGCCCGCGCCCGGGCCAAGGCGGCCGGGGTGAGTGACATGCAAAGGGTGGTCGGCGGCACCAAGGAGCAGTACGACCAAATGGGGATCCAACCGACCTACGTGCGCTTCTTTGCCCACGGGGGCCTCAGCTTGACCCTGAACGGGGAAACCAGCCACAGCACGGGGACGATGATCTACGAGTACAACTACAACGGGCGCGAGGACCCGCGGGCGGGGGTGTAAGCAATGAAGACCAAGCGGGGCGACCTGCGGACCGAGAAGACCTACACCGCCCTGGTGGCCGCCTTTGAGGACCTGCTGGCCGAAACCAGCTACGAGAAGATCACCGTCACCGCCCTCTGCCGGCGGGCCCAAACCCGGACGGCGACCTTCTATAGCCACTTTGAAGACAAGGACGACTTTTGGCGCTTCCTGGTGGCCGAGAAGCGGCGGACCTTCGTTGCCTCTCCGCTGGCGAAGGGGGCGACGCCGGAGGACTACTACCTGGCGATCACCAAGCAGGCGCTGGCCTTTGTTCAGGCCAACCCCGCCCTGATCCGCCACCTCACCGCCAGCACGGTGGCCAGCCAGCTCTTGACGACCAGTTTGGCTGCCGGGCTGACCGACCTCAAGCACCACCTGATGGTTGACCTCAAGAAGCGGGAGGTCGATCCCGAATTGCAACTCTTCCTGGGGGCGGTTAGCCAGCTGGTCCACTGGTGGATCGGTCACCAGGACCAGGTGAGCCAGACCGCCGTGTTAGGCGCGGTGCGCGACCTGGTGCGGGGGCTGATGAGCCAGGCCAAGCAAGAATAACCTGCCCGCCCACCCGGAAATTTCCCGGGTGAGCGGGCTTTTTTGCCACTTATTTCCCGGGAAATTCCGCCGACTTTAACATTTCATTAAAAGCGGGGGCTCCTAGCGGCACAGCGGGCGGGGTTATGGGTATAATAGAAGAAAATTCGGTCCGAGGGGGATACACACATGAAAATTTTAGTGGTTGATGACGACAAGGAAATCGTTCAATTATTGGAAATCTACGTTAAAAACGAGGGCTACGAGCCGGTGGCGGCCTACAACGGCAAGGAAGCCTTGACCAAGCTCAACACCACCCCCGACATCGCCCTGGTGATCCTCGACCTGATGATGCCGGAGCTCGACGGGATGGAGGTAATCAAGCAGATTCGCAAGGATTCCTCGATTCCGGTCCTGGTGCTCTCCGCCAAGACGGCCGACATGGACAAGATCCAGGGGCTGATCTCGGGGGCCGACGATTACGTTACCAAGCCCTTCAACCCGCTGGAAGTAATGGCCCGGGTCAACTCGCTTTTGCGGCGGAGTGAGGGCAAGGTCACCAACGACCAGCCGGACATCTTAAACGTCGGGCCGCTGCAAATCAACAAGGACTCCCACGAGGTCAAGACCCTAAAGGGCGACCTGATCCAGCTGACCGCCCTGGAATTCGGCATCCTCTACCTGCTGGCCAGCCACCCGAACCGGGTCTTCTCGGCCGACGACATCTTCGAGCGGGTATGGCAGCAGGAAAGCGTTGTGTCGGCCAAGACGGTGATGGTCCACGTTAGCCACCTTCGCGACAAGATCGAGGCGGCCACCGGTGGCGAAAAGGTGATCGAAACCGTCTGGGGCGTTGGTTACAAGGTGGAAGCCCACTAGGAGGGTGTGATGCTGAAATTAACCGGCCGCGAGAAGGGGGCCCTGATCTTTGAGGGGATCGTGACGGTGGCTCTCCTGATCCTGATTAACGTCGCCGTCGTTGTGATCATCCAGAAGTTCATCCAGAGCAACCCCGGCCTCTCCAGCGGGATCTTCATCATCAAGCAGTCGCTCTGGCTAGGGCCCTTCCACACCCGGATCTGGTCCTACCAGTGGATTGCCAACGGGATCCTCCTGCTGATCGACGCCTGGGTGGTTTGGTGGCGCCTGATCCGCCGCTACCACCAGTACCAGATGGACCACATCCTAGACGAGCTCCACTACATCGCCCAGGGCCACCTCGATCACCGGATTCCCTTCCGCCTGAAGGGGAGCCAGCAGCACGTGATCACCAGCGTCAACGCCCTGGTCGACAGCGCCGTTCAGTCGATGAATGACGAGCGCCAGATCGAAAAGTCCAAGGACGAGCTGATCACCAACGTTAGCCACGACCTGCGGACGCCCCTGACCTCGATCATCGGCTACCTCCGCCTGATCGAGGACAAGCAGTACCACTCCGAAGAAGACATCGTTAAGTACGCCCACATCGCCTACGAGAAATCCAAGCAGATGAAGACCCTGGTCGAGGACCTCTTCGAGTACACCAAGGTTCAGCAGCACGGCGCCCCGGTCAACCTAATGACCGTCGACCTCTCCGAGCTGCTCGAGCAGGTGGCGGCCAGCTTCGAGCTGGAAGGGGAGAAGCGCGGGATCGAGGTCACGGCGACCACCAAGCCGGACCCGCTCAAGATCGAGGCCGACCCCGAAAAGCTGGGGCGGGTCTTCAGCAACCTGGTGGCCAACGCCCTCAAGTACGGCAACGGGGCCAGCTACATCCGGATCGCCGCCACGGTGGCCGGCGACCAGGTGGCCGTCAAGGTGGCCAACGACGGCACCAAGATCCCGGCGGCCTCGCTCGAGCACCTCTTCGAGCGCTTCTACCGGGTTGAATCCTCCCGCTCCAAGGCCACCGGCGGGACCGGGCTGGGGCTGGCGATCGTCAAGAGCATCGTCGACCTCCACCACGGCCAGGTCACGGTGACCTCCGACGACGACGAGACCGCCTTTACCGTCACCCTGCCGACGGCCCAACCCAAGGAGGAGGCGAAGGGCTAGTTCTTTGCCCTTTCTTTACCGGACCAATCGCAAACCAGCTTATCCCGGAAGTGCCCGCTTGACGGGCCTTGCGGGATTTTTTGTAGCCTGCGGGGCCGGGAACGGGAAATTGATTTCCTTCAAAGATATTCACGGTTTTCCAAATATGTTAACATAGAGCTTGGACGGTAGATTTGGTGCCGTAACAATGATCCGACTTCAACAAACCTTTGGAGGATACTTTTTTGGAACAAAAAGCACACCAATTCAATCCGGGCAACCAGCGCTGGCTCCAGGTCCTCGGGATCTCGATGCCGCTGTGCCTGAGTTATCTCCCAATCGGGGTGGCGTGTGGGATCCTACTCCACGCAGCGGGGATGAACTTCGTTTTGACCTTCCTCATTTCGATTCTCGTCTTCTCCGGCGGGGCCCAGTTCATCCTGGCCTCCCTGCTGGTGAGTGACGCCCCAATCAGTTCGATCTTCATGACGCTCTTCTTTTTGGAATTGCGCTACGCCCTCCTCGGGTCGAGCCTGTCGAAGTACTTCCGTTCCTCAACGCAGGGCTTCGTCTTACTCTTCTCGGCCTCAATGAACGATGAAAACTACGCCGTAAACTACCTCAAGTTCGCCACCGACAAGAAGTGGACGCCAAGGGACGCCCTTTTGGTGGAACACTATTCGCTGATCTCCTGGGCCGGGGGGAACCTCCTCGGCGGCCTGATCGGCAGCGCAGTCACGATCGACCTCGAGATCGTCGACTTCGCTTTGACCGCCCTCTTCATCTACATGATCGTGATGCAGATGCGCAGCCACCTCAGCCTGATCATCTGCCTGACCTCGGCGGTCCTGGCCCTCTTCTTCCTGACCCTGACCAAGAGCACCCTTGGCTTGATCATCGCCACCTTGATCGCTTCGCTGATCGGGTTTGCGATCGAAAACTGGGCCCGCAAGCACTCCAAGGACCCCTGGGTGCTCAAGAAGCTCTTCCGGCCGGCGATTACCCGCCACACGGTGGAGGATCGCCAGTTGATCAACGAGCAGGCCAAGCAGGAGCAGGAAGCGGCGGCGGCCGAAGCGGCCCCGCTCTCGCAAGAGGATGAGGAGAAATGATGGCAAGCTTGAACCTTTCGGTGGCCTCGCTCGTGCCGAGCCACCACAACCTAACCTACCACTTGATCGTGATCCTGGTGGCGGCGGTGGCGGCCTTTCTGCCCCGCTACTTCCCGATGCGCTTCTTCACCAACCGCAAGATCCCGGAGTGGTTCAACGAATGGATGAAGTACGTGCCGGTGAGCCTCTTCACCGCTCTGGTGGTCAAGGCGCTCTTCGTCGACAGCAAGTACCAGCTCTTCTTCGACCACGTCTCCGCCTTCGGCAGCAGCCTGACGATCTTTGGTCACGCCAGCTACCTGATCGCGGCGGTCTTCGTGGCGATCGTGGCCTACTTCACCCGCTCGATGCTGTCCTCGGTCCTGGTCGGTCTGCTGGCGGTCTGGCTGCTGACCTTCGTCTTGTAGCCTAACATTTGAAATCAAAATCCCGGTTCGCAACTGCTGCGGACCGGGATTTTTAGCTACTTCTTCTTGCGGTTGGCGATGATCGTCTTGATGTTGCGGGTCAGGTTCTGGGTGAAGGTGAGGGCGCGCACGACCTGGTTGGGATCGATGTGGTTGGTCATCGCCTTCAGGACCCGCTTCGGCTCTTGGGCGGCGAAGATGAAGCTGCCGTCGCGCTTGGTGGTAATCTTGAAGCGTGGGATCCACTTGCCGCCAAAGAGGAGGGAGGCGGTGACTAGTTGGATCTCGTCCCAGGGAATCTGGACGTAGTTTTGGACGTTGCGGTCGTCGTAAAATTCAAAGCCCTTGTCGCCAACCAGGACCTTGCCGTAGGCGCTGAAGGTGGTGAAGTAGGTCCCCTTTTCGACCACTTCGACCTTGGTGTTGAGTGCTTCTACCATGAAATTCTCTTCCTTTCGGCGCCCCGCTAGCCAGCGGGGCGGATTCACTGAATAGGTCAATGATACCATTTCTTCTCGTCCGGTGGGACCGTTTTCTTGGGGGACGGGGCGCGATTTCCCGGGAAATTTTTCGCCGGCGGGCCACTTTGCTTGTCAGCCGGCGGCCGGTTCGGTATGGTACAGGTACGATTAGAAATGGGGGAGTGACATGTGCACGAGCATTGGAATCACCACTAAGGATGGCCACCACCTGCTGGGGCGGACGATGGACTGGCCGGAGCTGAAGGTCGCCCCGCTCTTCGTGCCGCGCGAGTACGCCTGGCAGACCCGCTTCGACCACCGGACCTACCGCACCCGCTACGCCCTGGTTGGCGGCGGGATGATTGCTGGCGACCTGATTGACGTCAGCGACGGGGTCAACGAGGCCGGCCTGATGGTCCAGAAGCTGACCTTCGACCACGGCGGCCGGCTGAGCGTGGCGCGGCGGGCCGACAAGGACCAGCTGGCGCCCTTCGAGTTGGCCCTCTACCTGCTGGGCCGCTTTGCGTCGGTGGCCGAGGTCCGCGCCCACCTCGGTGAGGTCGAGCTGATGAGCGACGACTTCAGCGACTTCAAGTACGGCCCGGTGATGCAGCACTACGCGGTGATGGACCGCAGTGGGGCAATCGCCGTGATCGAGCCCGGCCAGGGACCACTGGTGCTGCGGGAGAACCCGCTGGGGGTGCTGACCAACTACCCGGACTTTGCCGGCCAGCTCCGCAAGCTGGCGGCCTACGTCGACTTCCGGCCGGACTATTTGGCCGGCACCCTGCCGCTAGGGAGCTTTCACGTCACCACCGGCAAGCTGAGCGGCAAAAAGACGCCGCCGGGCGGCTACTCGCCGAGCGCCCGCTTCCTGCGGGCCGCTTACCTGAAGGAGTACGCCGACCAGCCGGCCACCGCCCGGGAGGGGGTGGTGACGGTCAGCCACCTGCTGGACGCGGTGACGGTGCCGCGCAGCTTTGGCCACCGGCCAACCTACTCGGTCTACCGCTCGATCGTTGATGCCGAGCGGCGGACCTACTACTTCCAGGCCTACGACCAACTCGGCATGACCGCCCTGGAGCTGACGCCGGAACTGATCGCCACCGGCCGGGCCCAGGTCTACCAAAACCACTAGGCCGCCTTCAGACAGAAAAAAAGGTGCGTGACCACGGAATTCGTGGTTGCGCACCTTTTGCTTTAACTAGTTGGCGATTATGCCCCAAGCAGGCCGATTACGTGGCCGAGGATCCCGACAACGAAGAGGCCGAGGATGATCACGATCGGCGAAACCTTCTTCTTCAAGAGCCACATGCAGAAGAGGGTCAGAAGCAAGGCGGCCAGCCCCGGAATCAGGGAGTCGAGGTTGTCTTGCAAAGTCGTCGTCTTGTACTTGGTCAGGGAAAGGCCGTTACCCATGTCCCATTCCTGAAGGACCGTCCGGATGGCCGTCGGGTTGTTCGGCAGCTTGCTCCAGTTGATGTAGGCCCCAGAGGATTGCTTAACCTTGGAAACAACCGGGGTGAAGTTGATCGTAACCCAGCGTTCGATCAGGGTCCCGAGGACGAACATCCCCATCATGGCTGCCCCGCGGGTAACCTTTTGCAGCAGGCCCCCGGAAACGTCATCGGTGATCTTGGTCCCGGTGCGGTAACCGAATTCCTGGGTGTACCACATGAAGGCGATCCGCATTGCGTTCCAGAGGACGAAGAAGAGGATTGGCCCGAGGATGTTCCCCGAGATGGCCAGGGAAGCCCCCAGCCCGGCAATGATTGGCCGCGCGGTGTACCAGAAGACTGGGTCACCAACCCCGGCCAGGGGCCCCATCATTCCGACCTTCACCCCGGACAGGGTGGCGTTGTCGATTTCAGTCCCGTTGGCCTTGTCTTCTTCCAGGGCCAAGGTAACCCCGATGATTGGCGAAGCCAGGTAGGGGTGGGTGTTGAAGAATTCCAGGTGGCGCTTCAGGGCTTCGGCCCGGTCTTCCTTCTTGGTGTAGAGCTTCTTGATGGCCGGGATTAGCGAGAAGGCGTACCCCCCGTTTTGCATCCGTTCGTAGTTCCACGAACCTTGGAGGAAGGTCGACCGCCAGCAAACGCTCCACCGGTCGCGTTTCGTTAAGGTAATTTTCTTTTCCGCCATTATGCTTGCCTCCACATTTTAGTAATCATTCAGGATGTCACCGAGCGGGTCGCCGGAACCACCGTTGCCGCCGTTGCCACCACCGTTGTTGGCCTTGGATTCGAGTTCCAGGTAGATCAGGGTGAAGGCGAGGCCGAGGGTCCCGATGGCAATCAGGGTCAGGTCAGAAACGGCCGCCAGCACGAACCCGATGGCAAAGAATGGCCAAACTTCGCGGTTGGCGATCATGTTGATAACCATGGCGTACCCAACGGCCACGACCATCCCACCACCGATCGTCATCCCGTCAGTCAACCAGGATGGCATCGAGGACAGGAAGGCTTGCACCTTGGAGGCCGGGATGATCAAGAGGGCAATCGCCGGCAGGGCAATCCGCAGCCCTTGGAGGCAGATGGCGATGATTTGCCACATGTCGATGGCGCGCAGGTTCCCCTTTTCGGCTTCCTTGTCCATGATGTGAATAATTGCAACTGAGATCGTCCGAACGATCATGGTCAAGAAGAGCCCGGCAACGGCCAGTGGGATGGCGATCGCCGTGGCGGTCCCCATGTCCTTAGAAGCGGCCCCACTTTGAACAAAAATAATTGCAGAGGCAACCGAGGCCAGGGCCGCGTCTGGGGCAACGGCGGCCCCGATGTTTGCCCACCCGAGGGCGATCATTTGCAGCGACCCCCCGAGCATAACGCAGGGAATCAGGTGGCCGGTTACCAAACCGATGAGCGTACATGCAACCAGGGGTTGGTGGAATTCGAATTCATCCAAGATCCCTTCCATCCCGGCTAAGAACGCTACAATCACAACTAAAATCATTGAAATCGCAGACATAATATACTCCTTTAGTTCTTTTGCTGGTCAATCAGCGTTTGCGCCTTCTTCAGCAAGTCGTCCATGTTCTCCTTGGAACTGGACGGCACCTTTTGAACGTTGAAGGTTACGCCAAGCTCCTTGAGCTCCTTGAAGGTGTCGACGTCCTTTTGGTCCATCGCCAGCACTTGGTTAACGTTAACCTTGCCGTCGCTGTAGGCCATTGAACCGACGTTGAGTTCCTTGATGTCGACCCCACCCTTGATGGCGCGCAGGGCGTCTTCCGGGGTTTCAAACAGGAGCATTGCCTTGGTGTTGCCGAAGCGCGGGTCCTTGGCAACCTCGATCATCTTCTTGATCGGCACCGTGTTGGCGTGGACCCCACTCGGGGCGGCCTGGGCGATCATGTTCTTCCGTAGCTTGTCCTTGGCCACGTTGTCGGACACGACGATGATCCGGTTCGGGTTGGTTGCCTTGGTCCACCCGGTGGCCACTTGCCCGTGGAGCAAGCGGGTGTCGATCCGGGCGAGGACGTACTTGATCTTGCCGTCGCCAATGACCGTGCCTTCCGGAATGGCCCCCTGCGGAGCGGCCGGAGCAGCGTCCTTGGCCGCCGGCTTCTCGTCGGCCGGCATGATGCTTTCCGGCAGGGTCTTGACCCCTTCGCGGGCGGTCTCGACGATGTGGGTCGCGATTTCGCGGGCCGTGTTCATCGAGAAGCGGGAGGCGTAGGCTTCGATGACCATCGGCAGGTTCATCCCGGAAACGATTGCCCAGGTGTCCTTGTGTTGGTCAAAGAGGTCGCTGGCCTGGTTGAACGGGGTCCCCCCCCAGAGGTCAACTAAGAAGAGGACCTGTTCCTGATCTTCCAAGGTCTTAACGGCATCTTCCATCTTCTTGTGGATGTCTTCAGGCCCCTCATCAGGCTTTAAAATGACGTGCGCCACGTTAGGTTGTTCACCGAAGATCATTTCCCCGGACTGGAAAATCCCATCGGCGAAGGCCCCATGACTGGCTAAAACAATTCCTACCATGTTACCCTCCTTGTGAGAATGGATAGCGTATCCTTTTCTTGATGGAAGCGAATACACAAGGTAGTATACCATAATTGATAAACGATGGTACCGCCAAGGTGGTAAAAATGCGAAAAAAGCCAAATTTTATTAGGGTGGCGGCGGGCCTGAAAGCGCTAGTAAAAGGAATAACCCCGAAGAATAAGAACTCTTCGGGGTTATTTGTTCGCCAAGATTTAACCGATTAACCGGAATGAAAATCAAACGATAGTGAAGAAACGAACAGTTTCAGTAAAATTTACTTAACGAGGTAGACCTGCTCGTCAATCAGGTCGAAGGACTTGAGGGCGGCGTTGGCCTTGGCCAGCTCGGCCGGCTGGGATAACTTGGCCTCCCGCCAGAAGCGGGCCGAGTTGGTGGCACCGTTGCGTTCGCCGATCACCACAAAAGTCAGGTCCGGGTAGTGCTGGCGGAGAAGGTGGAGGATTTGATAATCGTTTTCATCCTTGTCGGGGGCCCAGGAAAGGATGACCACCTTCACCTGGTCGCCGTACTTCTTGATCGCCGCCAAAGCGTCGAGGGCCTCGATTGTCGTCACCGGGTGGCGGCCGGTGGCGCTCTCCTTGGCCCAGGCCTGGCTATCGGTGGTGTAGATCACCTGGCTGGGCCGCAGGTCGCGCAGGCCCTTGGAGAGGTAGCCGCTGCCGGCCATGATCTCCAGCACCGGGGCGCCATTTAAGAAGTCGCTCAGGGCGCGAACGAAGGCGGTGTTGGTGTAGGACCACATCCCGTAGGTTTCCTCCAGGTAGTCGCGGAAGTTGCGCAGTTGCTGGTCGAGCTTGGGCAAGGCGGCGCTGTAGCGGTCCCAGAGGCGGTCGCCGGCCGGGTCGTGGGGGGCGTACTGGGCGTTGACGGCGGCGAAGAGCTCGTCTTGGATGTCGTCGGGCAGGAGCAACTTGGGCAGCGGCTGCGGCAAGAGGCCGCGCTTGAGGAGGCGGTCGGCCTCGAGGACGTTATTGATTAGGTACTTGATCCGCGGGAAGTGGTCGAAGAGTTCCGCGGCGGCGGTCAGTTGGGCGATGTAGCCGCTCGGCCGCTTCTTCTTTGCTTGTTTTTTGAGTTTCTTTAACTGTTTCTTGTTCATGGTGGTCACTTAAACTTCAGGTGCAGGTCTTCTTGGGTGCCGAACTCCGGCGGGGTGGTTGGCCGGTTTGCCCGGTTGCTCCGCCCCTTGAGGTAGCCGTCGATCAGCTGGAAGATTTCGTAGCGGTCCTCGCTGGTCAGCACGGTCTGGTTGAAGGTCAGATCGCGGCTGGAGAAGAAGAGCTTGGCCAGGTCGTAGTCGTTGTGGCTCGACTTGCCGGTTAAATAGTCGAGGCTGACGTCGAAGAACTCGGCCAGCTTGCGGGCCTCGATGTAGGAGGGGGTGCGGATGCCGCGCTCCCAGTTGCCGATCTGGGTGGCCGAATTGGGCTTCTCCCCGGGGCCGAGGTGCTGGTTTAACTCGTTGGCTAGTTCCTTGAGGGTAATCTTTTGGCCCCGTCGCAGGGCCCGCAGGCGTTCTGGAAACATTACTTTCTCCCCCTTCTTTCTTTCCATTGTAACATTTGGCCACGGAGCGTGGAAGGGCTGCGCGATTGGCCAAAATCTGCTAAAATAGGGAGCATTTGAGAGAGAAAAGGGAATTTGAGTATGAGTAAGACAAAGAAACGAGTTTGGTGGGGACTGGCCAGTCTGCTGGTCCTCCTCTTGGTGGCGGTCGGCGCCGCCGGGGCCTACTTCTTCAACGTGGCGATGGTGCCCAGCCACAAGTCCTTCGTCAGCCAGCCGACGACCGTGCTGAAGAAGAGTGACCCCCTCTACCGTGAAAAGAAGTGGTTCAAGACCGTCAAGAAGGAGCACTGGACAATCACTTCGGCCAGCGGCAACTACCGCCTGGTGGCCGACTACATCCCGGCGGCCAAGAAGACCACTAAGAGCGTTCTGATTTGCCATGGCTTCATGCAAAACAAGGAGAGCATGGGGGCCTACGCCGCCCTCTTCCACCAGCTGGGCTACAACGTTCTCCTGCCCGACGCCCGCGCCCACGGCAAGAGCCAGGGGAAGTACATCGGCTACGGCTGGCCGGAACGCTACGACGCCCGCAAGTGGATCAAGAAACTGATCAAGCACAACGGTCAGCATAGCCGGATCGTGATGTTCGGCGTCAGCATGGGGGGCGCGACGACGATGATGACCAGCGGGATCAAGCTCCCCAGCCAGGTGAAGGCCTTCATCGAGGACTGTGGCTACACCAGCCTCCAGGACGAGCTCGACTACGAGGCCGGCCACCTCTACCACCTACCCTGGCTGGTGCGGACGCCGGTTGAGGGGGCGCTGAGTTTGATCAACTTCTTCAAGAACGGCTTCTTCACCCAGCAGGCCTCGAGCGTCAAGTCGCTCCACCACAACCACCGGCCAATGCTCTTCATCCACGGGGCCAAGGACACCTTCGTGCCGACCTGGATGGTGAAGAAGAACTACGCCGCCACCCGCGGGCCGAAGGAACTGTGGATCGTGCCGAAGGCGGTCCACGCCAAGTCCTTTGCGACCGCCCCGGCGGCCTACCGCGCCCACGTCAAGGCCTTCCTCAACAAGTACGTCAAGTAGGCGGGAAATTTCCCGGGAAATAATTGCGCCGCCCCCGGCACCTGTTATTGGTGTCGGGGGCGGCGCTTTTTTAATTTAGCTCGACTGCAGGTAGACCAGCTCGTCGATCGAGATGTGTTCGTTCAGCGCCCGGGCCAGTTCGGCCGAGAGCTTGCCGGCGGCCAGGGCCTGCTGGATGTAGCTGTGCTCGTCCTGGAAGGCGGTCACCGAGAGTTGGTGGAGGACCTCGCCATCAAGTTGGCGGCGGCGGTTGTGGGGCCGGAGGCGGTAGAGGTACATCCGTCGGATCAGGGCGACCTCGTTGACGTTTTCCGGGGTCTGGATGGCGTTGAGGTGGTCGTTGACTGCCCAGGTCGTCTTGGCGATCAGGCTCCGCAGGGCCTGCTGCTGGTCGGCCGGGGCCGGCTGGCGGTCGCGGAACTGGCGGCGGTGGCGGAACCACTTCAGCCGGTGGAGGAGGCCGCGGAAGAAGGAGCGGCCCCAGATGGCGGTGTTGTTGCGCATCGTGGTCGCCAGCAGGCGGGCGTACTGGTTGGCAACCGGACTGGCCAGCTGGCCGCTCTTGGTCAGGTCGTCAATCGTCTGCAGCTCGACCTCGTAGCACTCGGCCAGCAGCTGACGGTAGGTGGTCCGGTTCACCTGGTAGTCGAGGTTGAGCTGGGAGAGGAGCTGGTCGGCCACCTTGGCCCGCTCGCGGGGATGATCGTGCCCGCCGTTGATGCGGTCGAGGGCTGATTGGACGGCGGCAACCAGGCCGGCCTTGAACTCGTCCTGGGTGTAGGAATTCTGCTTGGGCGGCAGGAGGCGGGGGAAGAAGATTGCCCCGGCCAGGATGCTGGTGAGGATCACCAGGGCCGCCAGTAGGATCATCGTGTTGCGTAGGGCCAGCGGGTGGCCGTTGATGGTGGTCGGGATCGAGAAGGCCAGCGCCAGGGTGATCGTGCCGTGGATCCCCCCGGTGGCCAGGAGGAGGGCGTCGTGGTGGCGGCTCTCCGGGTTCCCCTTCAGGTCAACCAGGTTGAGCCGCGCCCAGAGGTAGCGGATCCCGGTGGTCAGCAGGTAGAGGCCCAGGGCGACGACCACCAGGGTTCCCAGACCCTGCGGGGTGGTGGCGCCGAGGACGGCCGGCAGGCTGAGGCCGAGGAAGACGAAGACGATCCCGTTGAGGATGTCGCTGGTGATTTGCCAGATGGTGCTGGTGGCAATCTGCACCTTGGCCGAGGTCAGCTGGAGGCGCTCATTGAGCATGCTGTGCATACTCCCGGCGCTGACCACCGCCAGGATGCCCGAGCAGTGGATTTCCTCGGCCAGCCAGTAGACGACCAGCGGGGTCAGCAGGTTGAGGGGGATCACGATCTGGCCGATGTCGACCTTGGTCTGCATCAAAAGCAGGCGCAGCTTGATCAGCAGCCAGCCGGCCAGCGCCCCGAAGACGATTCCGCCGAAGAAGACGTAGAGGAAGGTGCCGGTGCCGTGGACCAACGAAAACCTGCCCGATTCGAGGCTGGTCAGGGCGAGGTCGAAGAGGACCAGGCCGGAGGCGTCGTTGAAGAGGGACTCGTGTTCCAGGGCCTGGTCGACATTTTCGGGCATCGCCACCCCGGCGGTCAGCGACTTGACGGCCACCGCGTCGGTCGGGGTGATGATCGCCGCCAGCATGAAGGCCAGCGGCAAGGAGAAGGTGGCCAAAGTCAGGTGGAGGCCCAGGCCGGCCACCAGGACGGTGAAGAGGGCCAGGTAGATGGTCATCGATAAGATCAACCGCCGGTCCTTTACCAGGGCCCGGTAGTCGGCGCTTTGGCCGTCGTTGAACATCAGCGGGGCGATGATCAGCAGCATGAACATCTCCGGCTCCAGTTTCAGGGTCGCCAGGAGCGGCCAGAGGGCCAGCAGGACCCCGATCAGGATCTGGTAGATCGCCAGCGGAAAGCGGGGGAAAAAGAGGTGGCAGACGTTGGCGATCACAACCGCCACCACCAGGGTGCAAACCCCAAAAATGGTCGACACGAAAAAAACCTCCCAAAGTCGTTTTTCTCATCATACCAGGAAACGGGGCTCCGGACGGAAAAAACGCCTTTGGGAGGGGAAAATTTTAGGGGAGGGCCACCAGGGCGAGCTGGACCAGCAGGAGGGCGCTTGCGCCAAGCGCCCAGTCGCGGCCGGTCAGCGGGATGACCTGGGCCTGGCTGCGCGGCTGGTCCTCCACGAAGCCGTGCGACTCCATCGCCTGGGCCAGTTGGTCGGCCCAGGAAATCGCGCTCAGGATCGCCTTGAAGTAGAGGCGCGGCGACCAGAAGGAGAGGGTCACCCCGCGCATCTGGCCGGCGGCCTTGATCGTCTTGACCGCGCGGATTATCCGCGGCAGGAGGTTGATCGCCGCCAGGGTTCCGTAGGCAAACTTGGCCGGCAGGTGGCAGTTTTGCTCCAGCGAGCGGGCCAGGGTCAGCGGCGGGGTCGTCCGGGTGACGGCGCTGCCGAGCAGGACGTAGACGTAGACCCGGCTGGCCAGCACGGCGGCAAAGAACCAGTCGTGGGCCGGGGTGAAGGCGCCGACCGTCAGTGCCAGGGCGCCGGCCGGGATCGCCGGGATCAGCAGCAGGTGGGTCAGGGTCAGGCCGCTCGGGCGGGTCCAAAGCAGGAGGATCAGACCGGCGGCGACCAGCAGGAGGTTGACGGTCAGCTTGCTGGTGAAGGAAACTTCAACCGAGATGATCAGCACCAAAAAGAGTTTGAGACTAGGATTCATGGTCAACCCTCCCTTGATCGGTGAAATAGCGCTGGGTCAGGTGAAGGTGGCAGTCGACCCAACCGGCCAGGCCGGCGAGCTGGTGGGAAACCAGCACGATCGTTGCCGGCTGGCAAGCCTGGCAGGCATTGATCAGCTCCTTGACGGCTGCGACCGAAGCGGGATCGAGGCCGGCGAAGGGTTCGTCGAGCAGGAGGACCGGCTGGCCCATCATCAGCATCACCAGCAGCTGGAGCTTCTTTTGCTGGCCGCCGGAGAGTGAGTAGACCACCCGCTCCTCGAGGCCGGCCAGCCCCAGCTGGTCCAGGGCGGCCGCTAGCTTGGTCGGGGTGAAGTAGGGCTGGCGCCCCTGGCGTTGGCTGAGGGCCAGCTCCTCGCCAACGGTGACGTTGAGAAACTGGTCGCTGGCGTGCTGGAAGACCAGGCCGACCGTCCGCCCCCAGCGGCGGCGCGAGAAGCGGGAAAGCTCCTTGCCGGCGTAGATCAACTGCCCCTGGTAGGGGGAAAGGCGGGCCAGGGCGCTCAGGAAGGTCGACTTGCCGCTGCCCGATTCGCCGGTCAGCAGGGTGATCCTTTCCTTGGGCAGGGCCAGGGTCGGCTGGACCAGTAGCTCCTGGTCGCCGTGGGCCAGGCGGAGGTCCTCACCGGTGAGGGCGGGGGCGAAGGCAGCCGTTGGCCGGGCCGGGATGGTCACCGGCCGGTCGGCGGCCGCCAGCCGTTGGTCGGCCGCGGCCGCTTCCAGCAGGCGGGCGCTCCCCTGGTCAAAGGCGACCACCAGCGGCCGGTACTGGCGGTAGCCGGCCAGGTCGTGGTCGGCGATGATCACCGTCTTGCCGGCGGCCACCTGGTCGACGAGGCGGGCCATCAGCTGGTGGCGGTTGGCAACATCGAGGCTGGCGAAGGGCTCGTCGAGTAAGAGAAGGGGCCGGTCCAGGGCCAAGAGGACGGCCAGGGCGGCCCGCTGCTGCTCCCCACCGGAGAGGGTGGCCAGCTGGCGGTCGGCCAACGCTTCAATCCCGGCGGCCTTAAGGGCGGTCGTCACCCGGGCCGGGATTTCACCGGCGGGGACGCGGTCGTTTTCGAGGGTGAACTCGAGCTCGTGGCGCGGGGTGTCGAGGGCGAACTGGAGGCCGGGGTCCTGAAACATCAGGCCGCACTCGCCGGCGGTCAGGTTCAGTCGGGCCCCCGGGGCGAGCTTGCCGCCGTACTTGGGCAAGAGGCCGGCCAGCAGGCGCAAGAGGGTGCTCTTGCCGCTGCCGGAGGGGCCGGAGAAGAGGATCAGCCGCCCGCGGGGGATGGTCAGCTGGTCGATGGCAAGGACCGGCTTGCCCGCCTGGTAGGAAAAGGTGAGCTTCTGGAGGTCGATTGCTTGAGTCATGAGCGAACGGTCTTGATCACGTGGGCGCGAACCAGCAGGTTGCTGATCAGCTTTACCAGCACGCCGGAGAAGAGGAAGATCGAAACGAAGCGGGCGCCAAGCAGGAGCAGGTCGAGCTGGCCGCTGAAGTGGGCGTAGCCGTTGCGGAACCAGTCCCAGCCGAAGGTGACCAGGGTGGCGGTCAGCGTGGTCAGGGTCAGCGAGAACCAGTTGTAGCGCCGGTAGCCGGTGAAGGTGAAGCCGAGCTCGGTGGCGATCCCCTGGACGAAGCCAGAGATCAGGTTGGCCGCCCCCCACTGGCCGCCGAGAAACATTTCGCCGGCGGCGCCGAGAAATTCGCCGAAGAAGGCCGCCCCCGGCCGTTGGAGGAGCATGGCGGCCAGCGGCCCGGCCATGCACCAGAGGCCCATCGTCAGGTCGTTGGCCATCGGGCCGAGGCCGAAGGGGGTCAAGAGGATGGTGAAGCCGTTGTAGAGGAAGTCGCCGGCGTAGTAGATCACCCCGAAGATGATCCCGATCAGCGCCAGCAGGATGATGTCCTTGAGGTGGTAACGAGTGGTGTGCATGAAAAATGCCTCCTAAAAGTGATTTCAATTTTCCATGCCCACGAAAAAAGCCCCCGGAAACCGCTCCGGGGGCTTTTTGGGTTTTATCCCAAAGAATTAACGGACCGTCTCCCTACGCTGGTACTAACCAGATCAGGTTAATGGGTATCATCTCAGCCAAAGGCACCCCAGACATGGTAATTGATACCTCCATTCTAGCGGAAGCGGCTTCACTTGGCAAGCCGGTGCGGGGAGGGGATAACTTTTCCACCGGTTGTCCACAAGTGGTGGAAAAGTTGTGAACAACACTCCGGCAAGTCCGGGAATAACCCTCGTAATGGGGGTAGCGAACGGGGGATAAGTTGGGGTGGTTATCCACAAGATTTTGGGGATAAGGGGAAAATTCGGTGGATAAGTTGCGGCCGTCCCGGAATGAGGGACCAATTTGAAGGCCACGGTACGTGGTGGAGAACAAAATCAGAGAAAGTTGCACAAAATGAGGCCACGAACCGTGGATCAGAAGATACAAAAAGGCTCCCGCCGGCGGGGCGGGAGCCAAGGAGTGCGGGGAAGCTTAGTGTTCCTTGAAGAGGTTGGTCAGCAGGTCCATGAAGGTTGCCAGGTAACGGTCCTTGTCGACGTTGACGGCCACCTTGACGTTCGGGTTCGGTTCGTTGAGGCGGTCCTTGTCGCCGATCGTGCGGCCGTAGTTGTGTTCGTCGTAGATAACCTTCATGAAGAGGGAGATCGTTTGAACGAAGGACGGGTCGAGGGAAACCCCAACCGCCAGCGGGTCGTGGAGGGCGCAACCGTTCTTGTCGATGTTCAGGTTGTAGTAGGCGTCGATGTAGAAGTCGGTGATGTCGGCGTATGCCTTGCCGGCCTTGGTGCCGAGGTCGCGCCACTGCTGGGTTTCCTTCTTGGTCAGCAGGGTCCGCAGGGTCACGTCGAGGCCAACCATCGTCAGCGGCAGCTTGCTGGTCAGCACCTCGTTGGCCGCCTTGGCGTCCTGGTTGATGTTGGCTTCGGCCACGTCGGTTACGTTCCCTTCAACCGTCAGCGCCCCACCCATGAAGGTGACGTTGCCGATCAGGTCGGCGATTGACGGGTCCTTCTTGAGGGCGGCGGCCAGGTTGGTCATCGGGCCGGTTGGGATGATGATCAGGTCCTTGCCGTACTTGTGGGCGGCTTCAATGTAGAAGTCCACCCCGGATTCGGTTTCCACTTGGCGCTTCGGGGCCGGCAGTTCGACGTCGCCGATCCCGTTGTCGCCGTGAATATCCTTGGACACCTGCATTACGTCGAAGTGGTCACTGGTGCTGGAGTGCGGCAGGCCGAGGTAAACCGGGACGTCCGGTTGGCCGAGCAGTTCGAGCAACTTGAGGCTGTTTTCGGCGCAGACGTTGAGCAGGTTGTTGCCGTAGGACGAAACAATCCCGATCAAATCAACGTCCGGGGCGGCCACCGCGTAGGCGATCGCCAGGGCGTCGTCAACCCCAGTGTCCAAGTCGAGAATCATTTTCTTTTGTGCCATAATTGGTCCCTCCAAAGATTGAAAACTGGCTTCCGGATGAATAAACGTTTTACCCCTTAATGATAACGGATTCTGAAAGGGAATACAATCGTAAATTTCCGGTCTTTGCCATTTTCTCAAACCAAATGCTACAATGAAACCAATTTAATTATAAGACAAAAGAGGCATCAATTCATGACAGAAAAAATCTACGACGTAACAATTATCGGTGGCGGCCCGGCGGGGATGTTTGCCGCCTTCTACTGCGGCCTCCACGAGCTGGACGCCCAGCTGATCGAAGCCCTGCCGGCCCTCGGCGGTCAGCCGGCGGCCCTCTACCCGGAAAAGCAGATCTGGGACGTGGCCGGCAAGGCCGGGGTCACCGGCCGCCAGCTGGCCAAGGACCTGGAGGCCCAACTGGCGATCGCCCCGGTTGACCTGGTGCGGGGCCAAACGGTAACCAACGTGACCAAGGAGGCCGACGGCACCTTCACCATCACCACCGCGGCCGGTCAGAGCCGGGCGCGGGCAATCGTGATCGCCCTCGGCAAGGGAGCCTTCACCCCGCGGCCGCTGGCCCTGGAGGGCGCCAAGGACCTGAGCGACGACCAGCTGACCTACTTCGTCACCCACAAGGACGACTTTGCCGGCAAGGAGGTCGTGGTCCTCGGCGGGGGCGACTCGGCGATCGACATGGCCCTGATGCTGGCCCCGGTGGCCAAGAAGGTGACCCTGGTTCACCGGCGCGACCAGTTCCGCGCCCTGCCGAAAACGGTCTCCGAGCTGCTGGCCTCGCCGGTCGAGGTGCTGACCCCCTACCTGCCAAAGGAGATTGCCGCCCAAGCGGATGGCAAGGTTAACCTCACCCTGAAGAAGCTGAAGAGCGAAGACGAGCTGACCCTGCTGGCCGACAAGGTGCTGGTCAACTACGGCTTCACCTCCAACAACGCCGCCCTCAGGGACTGGGAACTGCCGCTGGAGAGCGAGCACAACCTGATCAAGGTCAACAGCAAGATGGAAACCAACGTCGCCGGCGTCTACGCAATCGGCGATGGCGTGACCTACCCGGGCAAGGTGGCCCTGATCGCCAACGGCTTCGGCGAGGCCCCGGTAGCGGTGACCGCCCTGGCCAAGGCCCTCTACCCGGACAAGCGGCTGGCATTGCACAGCTCGTCGATGAAGGTCGGCAAGTAGCCTGATTTCAAGCAAAAAGAAAGCTCCGCCATTCCGGCGGCCACCAAAGCGGTGGTGCGGAATGACGGAGCTTTTAATTTGGATGGAATTACCGAGACGGGACTAGTTGTTGCTGTCCGGGTTGGTAATCTTGATCCGGTTGGAACTCGTCGAGGAGTGGTTGATTTCCGGGGCGTCGGTCGAGTAGAGGCTGGTGGTCGACTTGTTGCCGTTCTCGGAGTAGAGGCTGGTCGACTTGGTGCCCTTCTTCTTCTCGATCTTCTTTTCCTTGGCCAGGCCGTTGGAGTAGTTGTAGTCGGAGGCGTTGACCTTGGTGAAGCCCTTCGGCGTGTAGAAGCGCAGCAGGTTCTTTTCGTTGAGCGAGTCGGAGAGGTTCAGTTCCTTGTTGACGAACTCTTGGTAGGCCTCAACCGACTTCTTCTGCTTCTTGGACAGCTTGACCGTCTTCCCGGTCTTGGTGCTGTAGATCGTCCCGTTGACGCTGGTGTACTTCGGCGTTACCCAGTCGCGGCTGCGGAAGGCGACCACCTGCTTGTGCTGGCTGCTGAAGAGGTCGGTCCCGAACATGATGTAGCGCTTGGTCGAGATCCCCAGCAGGTGAAGGAGGGTCGGCAATACGTCGACCTCGCCCCCGTAGGTGGAGTAGACCTTCCCCTGGTTGGTCCCCGGGATGATGAACATCAGCGGGACCCGCTGGAGCATCGCGTTGTCGTAGTCGGTCCAGGAGCTGGATGACTTGCCGAGGACGCTGGCCAGGCTCTTGTTTTCGGAGTTAGAGATCCCGTAGTGGTCCCCGTAGATCACGATGATCGACTTCTTGTAGAGGCCGGACTTCTTCAGGTAGGCGAAGAACTCCTTGATCGACTGGTCGAGGTAGTGGGCGGTCACGAAGTAGTCGTCGACCGTCGTGTTCCCGGTGTTGGTCGTGGTGAAGGAGGAGTCCTTGTCCTCACTATCTAGCTCATAGGGGAAGTGGTTGGTGACGGTGATGTACTTGACGTAGAAGGGCTGCTGAAGGTGCTCGAGGTACTTAACCGAGTCGGCGAAGAGCAGCTTGTCCTTCAGGCCGTAACCGGTCGACTTGTCGCCGGAGGTGTCGTAGTAGGAGGCGTCGAAGAAGTACTGGTAGGCCAGGTTCTTGTAGACGTTGTTCCGGTTCCAGAAGGAGGCCACGTTGCCGTGGAAGACGGCCGTCGAGTAGCCAGCCCGCTGTTCGAGGATCGCCGGCGCCGCCTCGAAGGTGTTGTCGTTCCCCAGGGTGGCAAAGAGCGACCCCTGCGAGAGGCCGAAGGTGCTGGTTTCCAGCAGGTTTTCGGCGTCCGAGGTCTTCCCCTGGCCAACCTGGTGGAAGAAGTTGGAGAAGGCGTAGGTGCTCTTGCTGTGGTAGAGCGAGTTCAGGAAGGGGGTGACCTCCTGGCCGTTGATCTTGCGGTCAATCAAGAACTGCTGGAAGCTTTCCAGGTGGATGACGATCACGTTGCGGCCCTTGGCGATCCCGTAGAGCTTGTCGTTTGGCTTGGCGTAGTTGGAATCGGTGAACTTCTTGACCTTTTCCAGCTGCGACTTGGTGGCCGACTTGCGCATGCTGTAGGTGTGCTGCGACTTGAGCAGGTCGTAGCCGGTGAAGGTGTCGACCCCGAGGTACTTGACGATGTAGGTCCGGTCAAAGGTCCGCCCCAGCAGTTGCGGCCGGCTGAACTCGGCGACCATGATGTTGAGGCCGAGGGCCAAGATCCCGATCGAGGTGAAGGCAAAGGCCAAGCGGTGGCCGAGCGCCCGCGGGTCGAACTTGATCTTCTTGAAGAGCATCAAGAGCAGGATCACCACGATGTCCAGCCAGTAGAAGAGGTCGTGGACGTTGGTCAGGGCCAAGGATGAGCCGGAAAGACCCTGGTTGACCTTGGAGTAACCGGTCATCGTGGCGACGGTCATGAAGTCGGTGAACTCGCGGTAGTAGATCACGTTCAGGTAGAGCAAGACGGTGTTGGCAACGTAGAACATCATGATCACCGGGTAAAAGAAGCGCGAGCGCTTGAAGTAGAGGCCGATACTCAGCAGGATGATCGTCGTCGCCAGGGGGTTGAAGAAGGTGATGGCCCCCTCGATGAAGCTGGTATCGCCAAGGTTGAAGTCAGTCGTGTAGGCGAGCAGGGTCTTGGCCCAAAAGAGGACCACCAACATGGCGAAGAAGCCCGTCCGGGTGCTGACAAACCGCCCTAGTTTCTTCATAGAAAAATTCCTCACAATAAATGCTAGTAGTGGGGCTTGCCAGGCGACCGCAGACGCGACCGGGCGAGCCCGGGAAGGGACTGGCGGGGCAAAAATTATTGCCCGGGAAATAGTCCAATGCCCCTCATTTTATCACAGGAATCCTTGCGATTTTTTAAAGGCGGCTAAACATTGAAGAAAATTAAGGGAAATTTCAAAGGGCCAGGCGTCAAAAAAGGGGCGGGAAGAAACGCGCTTCTTCCCGCCCCCTTTGTGATTAGTCTTGGTTAAAGGTTCCCGCTTCCACTTGGCGGATAAAGTCGGCCAGGTGCCGGTAGTAGACGTCCGGGTTGTCCACCATGTGGTGGTGACCGCCGTTTGGCGTGGTGACCAGCTTGGAATTCGGGATCTCGGCCGCCATCGTCTTGGCGGTGGCCAGCGGCATCGTTTCGTGTTCCCCGAAGGTCAGCAGGGTCGGCACGCTGATCTTCTTCAGTTGGTCGCGGAAGTGCCAGTCCTTGAGTTTGCCGGTGATCACGAACTCGTTGTCCCCCTGGAAGGCGTTGTAGACGGCCGAGCCGGCCACGTCGCCGAGGTGGTAGAGCTTGGACGGCTGCTTGCGGTCGACGTAGGCCTCGTTGAGGATTTGGACGTCCTTTTGGTAGCGGTCGTTATCGTAGTCCCCCGTGGCCTCGCATTCCTTCATGAAGGCGACCTCTTCGGCCGGCAGGGTCACTTCCCGGCAGTGGTTGACGTGGTCGACATACTCGTCGATTTCGTCGACCATCGAGGAGATGATGGCCCCCTTGAGGTGCTGGCCGTACTTGACGGCGTATTCCTGAACCAGCAGGCCGCCCCAGCTCTGGCCGATCAGGTAGAAGTTGTCGATCCCCAGCTTCTGGCGGACCTCTTCGACCTCATCGAGGAAGTATTCGTAGGTGAGGTATTTCTTGGCCACCGCCGGGTCGGCGTAGTCCGGCTGGTCGGAGTAGAGCGAGCCCAGCTGGTCGTACATGTGCACCTGGACGTCCAGCCCCTGCTTCTTCAGCTGGGCGGCGGTGTCTTCCCAGTACTCGTGGTTGCCGCCGGGGCCCCCGTGGAGGGCCAGCAGGTGGATCGTCCCCGTCCCCTGGGTGTTGGTCCAGAGGTGGTAGCCGTTATCCAAGGTTAAAATCGTCGTTCCTGTCCGCATCAAATCAATCCTCTCTCTAAAAATGGTGAATAGAACCATTATACGCCGCTTGGCCGGCGATTGCTAATCGTGGGGGATGGTCAGTTGGCAGGCGGCCAGGTCGAGGGTGTAGGTCAGCGGCTCGTTGCCGCGGAGGGTCATCAGGTAGTCGGTGGCAAAGACAATCAGCTCCAGCTGGTGGCCGGCGACCAGGTGGTGGTAGACCGGCTGGAGGGGGATGGAGAGGTCGACGAACTGGTTGGCTGCCAGCTCGTCGACGGTGGCCGGGTCGTGGCGGTTTTGCAGGTTGCAGTGGCCAAAGGAAATCACCTTGGCGGCGCTGGCCGTCTTCTCCAGCGCGAACTCGCGGCGGTCGTCGCAGCCGAAGTGGAAGCCGGCCCGCAGCTGGCGGGGGCCGGAAACAACCGGGCTGACGGTCAGCCGGCGGGCGCTGCCTCGGTCGACCAGGAAGGCCGAGAGGAGGCCGTGGTCGGCGTCAACCTTAACCCGGGCGTGGAGGATCGGGGTCCCCTTGAGGGTTATTTCCCGGGAAATTGGCGCCGTCAAGAAGTGGGCGCTGAAGTGGCCCTCGTCCCTGAGGAGGGCGGCCTGCCATTGCTGGGGATCCCGGCACCAGGCCTGGTAGCGGCCACCGGGCTGGCCGTCGAAAAAGAAGGTGGTCGTTTCTTCGCCCTGGCCGGTGGTCAGCCGGCCGCTGGCGAGCCGGTAAGTGGTGGTCTGGGTCCCGTCCCACCGGTCGGCGGTCAGCCAGTGGTCGGCCTGGCGGTTGTCCTGGACCAGGACCGGTGGCAGGAGGATTTCGGCCCCGTTCTCCACTCCCCAGAGGAAGTGGGCGAACCAGAGGTTGATCATCTCGGCGAAGTCAAGCGAGGGGAAGGCGTTGATGTAGATGTGCTTGCCCTGGTGGAGGATCAGCTTGTTGCTGATTCCGGCCGCTTGCAGCCCGTCGTAGAGGGCCTTGACCTGGTTGGGCTTGACGTTGTCGTCGTTGAGGCCGTGGACCATCATCACCGGGCACTTGATCCGCTCGATCTGCGGCCGGTAGTTGCGCCGCGCCCAGAAGGGGTTGTAGTTGCCGCTTTGCCGGTCCTGGGCGGCGGCGATCGCCTTCAGGTAGGCGGCGTTGTGGTCCTTGACCTTCAGGAAGTCGGCCAAGTTGGCGGTCCGACTGAAGGTTTCGGCCGCCAGCACGTCGGCGTCCTCGCCCTGGAAGCCGCCCGGGGCCATCACCAGGCCGTTTTCACGGTAGTAGTCGTACCAGCTGGAGATCGCCGCCTCGCTGACGATCGTTGCCAGGCCGGCCACCCCGGTGGTGGCGACCGCCGTGGCCAGGGTGCCGAGGTAGGAGCGGCCGGTCATCGCCACCTTGCCGTTGCACCAGCGGGCGCGGATCGTCTGGCCGCCGGTTCGGGTGGTAAAGGCCCGCCGGTCGCCGTAGAGCCACTCGACGACCGCTTTCATCGAGGCAACCTGCTCCGGCGAGCCGCAGGTCTGGAGGCCGTCGCTATCCTTGGTGCCAATCCCGGCGGCGTAGACGATCGCGTAGCCGCGGGCGGCCAGGTAGTCGTTGAGGGTGTAGGATGGCGTTTCGCTGAAGGTCTCGCTGGCTTGCGCGGCCTCACCACTTACCGGGTGGTGGTGCTTGGGGGCCGGCAGGACCGGTTCGGCCGGGGCCGCAGCGGTTGCCCGCTTGTGGGTGATTGGGTGGTTGACCGGGTGAGTCAGCCGCTCGCCCCAGGCGTCGTTGGTCCCCTGGTTGTAGGGGCTGGCGGTGAAGACGGCCGGCACCCGCAGGCCGGCGGCGCTATCGGCCGGGCGGATGACCTCGACCTTGACTAGGTCGGCCATCCCGTCGCTGTCGGTGTCGAGGTCGGACTCGACGTAGACCACCTCGCGGATGAAGCGGGCCGGGTCGAAGCTTGCCACCGGCTGGCCGTTGAAGAAGAGCGGCTTCTGGCTGGCCGGCAGGTCGTAGGTCCAGGCCAGGACCCCGTCGACGGCCAGCTGGTCGAGGTAGCGGTAGCCGTCGTGGTTGCGGCTGACCAGCAGGGAGTAGAAGGCGCTCACCAAGCCGGCCTGGTCCCACTGGGCCGGCGGCTGAAGGGGGAGGTTCAGTTTTTCAACGGCGGCGATTGGCTCCTCCGGCTGGTAGTCAACCCCGGCGGTGAAGTGGAGTAGCTGGAGGGCCACCAGGTCGAAGACGGCGGTCGTCAGCGGCTGGTCGCTGGCCAACCATTCCTGGACCGACTGGGTTGGCGTGGCGGCCAGGCCGGCGAGAAAGTGGGCCCGGCTGGCGGGGTCCTGGTTGACCTGGGTGGCGCCCAGTAGGCGGGCGAAGAGCTGGTTGACGGGGAGCGCCTCCCAGTCATCCGGCAGGAAGCGGAGGGTGCGCAGCTGACTCACCCGGTCGGCGAGGGCAGTGGGAACGATGGCGAATTGGTTGATCTTCATGGAAAGGCCTCCTTGAAAGCGGTGCAGGGTTTTTCTCCATTATAAAACACCGCGGCCGGGAAAGGTGCCGGCCGCGGTGGGGGTTAGGATTGTTGGTTGAGCTTGCTGTGACGGTAGCCGTAGGCGAAGTAGATCACCAGGCCGATCGCAAACCAGATCAGGCCGCCGATCAGGGTTTCGGCCTTCAAGATCGTGATCATCGCCAGGCAGGCGAGCCCGGAAACGATCGGCAGGACCGGGTAGAGGGGCACCTTGAAGCCGCCCTGGTTGTCGATGTCCTTGCGCTTGCGGAGCGGGATCACGCCGAAGGAAACGAAGGTGAAGGCCAGCAGGGTGCCGATGTTGACCAGGTTGGTCAGGTTGTCGAGCGAGATCAGCCCGCCCATGATGGCGATGATCGTTGCCACCGTCCACAGGGCGTGGGTGGGGACCATCGTGTGCGGGTTGAGCTTGGCCAAAAAGGTCGGCATCATCCCGTCGCGGCCGATCGAGTAGACCAGCCGGGAGCTGGAGTAGATCATCGTCACCATCATGGTGAACATCCCCACCAAGGCGCCAAGCGAAAGCAGGTCGGCCAGCCAGCCCTGGTTAACCGCCTTGAGGGCGAAGGCCACCGGGTTGGCGACGTTGAGCCGCTGGTACTTGACCATCCCGACCAGAACGGCGGCCACCCCCATGTAGAGGACGGTGGCGACCACCAGGGTGCCGATGATGCCGATTGTCATGTTCTTCTTCGGGTTCTTGACCTCGGCCGCCGAGGAAGAGACGCAGTCAAAGCCGAGGAAGGCGAAGAAGACGGTCGTTGCCCCGGTGAAGACCCCCTTCCAGTGGTAGGGAAGGAAGGGGTGGTAGTTGGCCGGCTTGATGAAGAAGAGGCCGACGGCGATGAAGACGACGATGATCGCCAGCTTGATGGCGACGGCGATGTTGTTGACCCGGACCGAGGTCTGCATCCCCCGGGAGAGCATCGCCGTGATCAGGAGGACGATCAGGATCGCCACCAGGTTGAGGTAGGTGCCGTGCGCCGGGTCGAAGGGCCCCGAGATCGCCTTGGGCAGTTCGAGGCCAAAGGAGGAGAGCAGGGAGTTGAAGTAGGAGGCCCAGCCGGTGGAGACGGCGGCCACCGCCAGCATGTACTCGAGGATCAGCGCCCAGCCGAGCACCCAGCCGATGATTTCGCCGAAGACGACGTTGCCGTAGGAGTAGGCCGAGCCGGCCACCGGCAGGGCCGAGGAAAACTCGGCGTAGCACATCCCGGCCAGGGCACAGACCACGGCCGCTAGCAGGAAGGACAGGATCACCCCGGGACCGGCGTCGAGGGCGGCCACCGTGCCGGGGAGGATGAAGATCCCGGTCCCGATCACCGCCCCGATCCCAAGGGCCATCAGGTCGACCGCCGTCAGGGACTTGACGAAGTTCTTGTCGGTCCCGAGGTAGCGGTCGAGGTTTTCTTTGCGGAAAATATTCATGTAAGTACTCCTTCCACTTTTTTCAGTGGCCGCCGGAAGGGGCCGGCAGACGCCGCTGACGTGGTAATAATGGTGTTTCAATTTTAATTAAGAGGAAATTAAAAGTCAATGAGAGTGGCGGCGAGGGCCGGAAAATTTTCCGTTGCCGCGGGGGAATTGGGGAAATTTAATTGCTTTTCCTTGGCGGGACGCTGACAATAGGGGCAGTGAGTTTTTTAGGAGGAGAGACATAATGGCAATTGAACGCACCAGCGGCGCCGTGGTTTACCGGCGCACCGCCACCGGCATCGAGTACCTGCTCTTGCAAAGCATGAACCCCGGCCACTTCTGGGGCTTCCCCAAGGGGCACGTTGAGGGCGACGAGGACCTGCTCGCCACCGCCCAGCGCGAGATCCGCGAGGAAACCACCCTCCAGCCGCCGATCGACACCAACTTTGCGGTCAAGACCGAGTACGACCTGCCCAACGGCAACCACAAGGAAATGACCCTCTTCACCGCCGAACTGACGGGGACGGCCGAGATCAGCCGTCAAAAGGAAGAGATCAAAGACTACGCCTGGCTTCCCTACCAGGCGGCCCGCCAACGGTTGACCTACGACAACCTCAAGGACCTGCTTGACCAGGTGGCTGCCCACCTGGGCGACCGCTGATGGAAAAGCCGGTCTTCGTGCTCTGCGGCCCGGCCGGCAGCGGCAAGACGACCGTCCAGCACTACTTAATGGACCACTTTCACCTAGCCAAGGTGGTGACCCACACCACCCGGCCACCGCGGGCGGGCGAGGTAAACGGCCGCGACTACTACTTCGAGAATCCGGCCAGCTTTGCCCGCCTCCACCTCCTGGAGAAAGTGGAGTACGACCACCACGCCTACGGGTCCTCGCGCGAGGGGCTCGACCGGGCCCTGGCCGGCCACCCGGGAGCGGTGATCGTCCTCGACACCGCCGGGGCGGTCACCTACTGCAACCAGCTCAACACCCAGGTGGTGGTACTCTACCTGACCGTGGCCAGCCCGGCCCAGCTGAAGGAACGCCTGGAGCAACGCGGCGATAACCCGGCGGCGATTGCCTCCCGGCTGGCCAGCGCCGAGTTCCAGCGGGACCTCCGCCTACCGGCGGCCCTGGCGGGGCGGGCGACGGTGATTGAAAACGACGATTGGAAGCAGACGACGGCCACCCTCGACCAACTGGTGGCCGCCGCCCTCATGACCAGAAAGGAGGAAACCGATGACCAGCAACGATGACCTGATGACCACCGCCCTGACGACGATCAAGGGCGGCCACCTGCGCCTGACCAAGCAGCGCCGCCAGCTGGTGGACCTGCTGGTGAAGAGCCGCGAGCGCTACGTCGACATCACCGAGCTCGACGACCAGATGCGCCAGTTCTACCCGGGGATCAGCCACGCCACCATTTACCGCAACCTGACCGAGTTCGCCCACCTCGGGGTGGTGGAAATCACCCGGCGGGCCAACGGGCGGGCGGTTAAGCTCCGCTGCGAGCAGCCCCACCACCACCACTTCGTTTGCCAACAGTGCGGGCGGGTGTTTGAAATCCAGCTGCCGGAGTGGGACCCGCAGGTCTTTGCCAAGCAGCTGCCCGGGGCCAAGATTACCGGCCACAGTTTCGAGCTCTACGGCACCTGCGCCAGCTGCCGGGCCCGCGCCTAACCAGGCCGCGAACCAGAAAACTTACAGCTTCCTTAAAGGTTTCCCCGAAAGAAGTTTAGTAAAATGGTAGTTAATAGTAACTACGCGAGGAGGAATTTAAATGGCAAAGACCCCACCGTTCGTAACGCCCTTTGCCTTAGTTTCGTTGGTCCTGGCCCTCGGGGCAACCAACGTGGTTGTGAACAAAACGACCCACACAAGTGAGGGGGCCAAGGTAACCTCGACTAGCTCGAGCACCACCAGCACGGTCAGTGGCTCAAGCGCATCCGCTAGCGGAGATAGCGACAAGAGTAGCAAGACCAGCAGCGACAGTGCTAGCGACAAGTCTTCGTCCGAATCGGGGACCGACACCGACGAGAGTTCGGCAAGCAAGACCAGCTCGTCGACTACCAAGAGCACCGGCAACAGCACCACCGGTACCACCAGCAACTCGAGCACCGGGACGACGACCAATAGCAGCACGACGACCAATAACAACAGTAGCTCGGCCTCGTCGACCACGACCAACAGCACCGATTCGACGACCAGCACCGGTGGCGATAGCACCACCACGACGACCAGCGACTAGGGGGTGAAGGCATGTTTAGTTTCCTCGACATGATCAATAGCTCGCTGAGCTACTTCAACATCAAGCCGAAGCTAAAGAACAAGATCTACGTGATCATCGCCTTCCTCGGGGATGGTTACCTGATCTACGTCACCGCCCGCCTGTTGATGAACAAGGCCTGGATGCGGGGCTTCCTCTACTTCTTGGCGGTGGTCCTTTTGACCTACTACCTCTACCTAAACGCGGTCTACTACTTCCTGAACCGGACCTCGCGGCTGGACTTCTTGTCCCCCTGGCTGATCAAGGTGACCGGGACGGCGCCGGACGCCGAAACCGGCAAGATGCCGCGCCGCCGCGCCGGCGGCCGCCAGCACCTCAACCAGGCCAACGGCTACTACAGCGACCAGGACACGGTCGAGGCCAACGTGGCGATCGACGCGACCGAGCAGAAGAACCTGCGCAACCTGGTGGACCAGCTGGTGGCCGACAAGGTGCTCTTCGCCGAGTACGACGGCAAGAGTGAGGAGCAGATCCTCAGCGAGTACCGCGAGACCCGCCAGCCGGTGATGGCCTTAAACCAGGGTCAGACCCTGCCCTACTACGAGCTGGTGCATGAACCGCGCCGCCACCGCTTGGAGATCTACGCCGGGATCAACGAGATGGAGAAGGTCAAGGTCGGCCACATCACCAAGGTTGGCCTGACCGACGCCCACGCCGCCCGCCAGCAGTACCGCCTCTACCTGGCCCAGCTCTTCGTCACCGGCGGGCCGCGCAAGATTGCCGGCCGCCGCGACACGACGATTTTGACCGACGGCGACTTCGGCCTCCAGGCCTTCCTCGCCTACAAGGAAAAGGAAGACGAGGCCAAGCCGACTAGCCGGGCCGGCCGCTATTAACAAATGGATGGGAAGAAACGCGCTTCTTCCCATCCATTTTTGTTGCCTTTCGAATATTACACTGTAATCGCGGGAAGAAAGAGCGCTCCGAGCAGCTGCGCAAGAACGAACTCTGGCCCGTCCCGTGCCAAAGCCCGCCCTCAATTAGCTGTCCGGAGCACTTTGAACCTTTCTTCCCAGCTTAATTCTTGTTCCGCCCGGTCCAGAAGGAGAGGACGAAGCCGAGGAGGGCCATCAAGAAGGCGATTAAAAAGGCGAACCAGTAGCCGTGGACCAGCCGGCTGGCGGCAGAGGCGTGGGCGACGCTGGCGCTGTTGGTGCCAAAGGCGACCATCGTCATCAAGAGGGCCGTTCCCAGGGAGCCGGCGATTTGACGAACGGTTGAGGAGGCGGCGTTGCCGTGGACGGCCAGTTGCGGGGAGAGGGCGTTGATCCCCTCGGTGAAGGTTGGCATCATCACGATCGCTACGCCGACGATCCGGAAGGCGTAGGTGAGGGCCACCCAGACCAGGCTGGTGTGGGTGGTGAAGAAGAGCATCGGCAGGGTACCGAGGGCAACGATGGCAAAGCCACCGATCGCCACCGGCCGGATGCCGAAGCGGTCGAAGAGCTTGCCGGAAACCGGGCTGAGCAGGCCTTCCAGGACCGCCCCCGGCAAGAGGAGGAGGCCGGAGTCAAGGGCGGAGAGGCCGCGGACCCGTTGCAGGTAGAGGGGAAGGACCAGTTCCACCCCGAGGAGGGCGATGTTGCTGAGGGCCGAGAGGAGGGTGGCCAAATCAAAGGTCGGGTTCTTGAAGACCCGCAGCTCGATCAAGGGATTTTCAATTTTCAACTGGCGGCGGCAGAACCAGAAGAGGATGACCATGCCGACCAGGATCGCCACCAAGCTGCCGGTGGTGACTTCCCCGGCGTTGCCGATCGCCGAGAAGCCGTAGAGGAGGGCGCCGAAGCCGAGCGAGGAGGCGGCAATCGACGGCCAGTCGACGGCGACGGCGGCCTGACTCTGCACCGGGTGGACGAGGAAGCAGGTCAGAATGATCAGGACCAGGGTGAGCGGGATCAGGACGCCGAAGAGCCAGTCGAGGCCGAGCGAGTCAATGATCAGGCCCCCGACCGTTGGCCCCAGGGCCGGGCCGAAGGCAACCACCAGGCCGATCGTTCCCATCAAGGCACCCCGCTTGTCGGCCGGGTAGAGGACGAGGACGACGTTTTGGATCAGCGGGATCATTGAGCCGGCGGCGATCGCCTGGATCAGCCGCGCCGCCAGGAGGCAGGGAAAGTTGGGGGCAAAGAAGCCGACCAGGCAGCCGGTCAGGAAGATGCTGGCCAGGGTGAGGTAGGTCTTCTTGAGGTTGAAGTTGTGGAACTGCCAGGCCGACAACGGGATCATCAGTCCCGCCACCAGCTGGTAGCCGGTGGAGACCCACTGGGCGGTCGACTGGCTGACCCGGTAGGTGGCGATGATCGTTGGCAGGGCGTTGTTGAAGAAGGTTTCGGCCAGCAGCATCAGGAAGGCGCCGACGAGGAGGACGGCGAGCATCGCGTTGCGCTGGCGGGCGGGGGATTGTTCGGTGAGCATGGGGATTATCCTTTCTGTAGCGAACTACACTTTTAGAGAAAATTTTTAGGCGAGGTTGGCGACCATTTGTGGCAGCACCTTGCGCAAGGTCGCGATTTCCTCGTCTGTCAGTCCGGCCAGCAAGCGTTCCTCCAGGAGAGCGGCTGAAGTTGTCAGGCCCGGCTGGTAGTGGGCGAAGAGCTGGCGGCCACTTTCGGTTAATTGGAGGGCCACCTGGCGCTTGTCGGTGGCCGGGGCGCTGGTGACCAACAGCTGGAGGTTGACCAACCGCTTGATGATCCCCCGGGTGGTGGGGTGGCTGAGGTGGAGGCGGGTTTCGACCTCTTTTTGGAGCAGCTGGGCGCCGTGGCGGTCGTAGACCATCCCGAGGACCGCCAGCTGGGTGCCGGTGAGGGTGATCCCCTGGGCCTTGAGGTGGGCGGTGAGCTTCTTATCGACCTGGACGGCGAGGGTTTTAATGTTTTGGCTGATGGTTTCTATGAGCAAGGCCTCCTTTTTCAATAAATGTAGTATGCTACTCTTTTTAAAAACTGTCAACCGAAAAACAGAAAAAGTTGAAAGTCCCGCGCTCGGGGCAAGAAAAAACGGCGGGGAGGAAGGCTTCCTCCCCGCCGCCGCGGTGAATCTTAGAATTCGATTTCGTAGTGGATTTGGTAGTGCTTTGGTTGCAGCGGCCGCAGGGTGATGTCGCCAAAGGCCGGGTGGTGCGGGCTGTCCGGCAGGGTTTGCCCTTCCAGGGCGAGGGCCATCCACGGCCGGCCCGGCCGGTTGAGGTGAACCTGGTCGCCCATCCCGTCGGTCGAGAACATGACCAAGCCGTTGCGGTCGGAGTACATCTTCAGCGTCCGGCCAGACTTTTGGTCGTGGAGAACGGCGATCGGCTCGTGGTCCAGGGTGGTGCTTGGCGTAACCACGAAGTAGTCGTCAAAGCCCTTTTCCGGGGTCTTCAGCATTTCGTTCAGGGCATCGCCGAGGCTGTTCATTTGCTTGAAGTCGTAGGCGCTGTTGGCGTTGGCGATCAGCTCGCCGGTTGGCAACTTGCCGTCCTTGACCGCCAGGTGGTGGGTCGAGTTGATCTGCAAGTCGAGCCCCTCAACGGTTGGCGCATCCTCGTCGGCAATGTTCCAGTAGGTGTGGTTGGTTGGGTTGAAGAGGGTGGCGGCGTCACTTTCGCCGTAGAAGTCGAGCGTCACACTGTTGTCTTCGCCGAGGGTGTAAACGACGGCGGTCTCAACCGTTGCCGGGTAGGAGTCGTCTTCCTTGGTGAAGGTCTTCTTCAGGGTAATCGTCCCGTTGTTGGCGTCGACGACCACGTCCCAGAGGTAGCCGTCGCCCCAGCCGGTTGGGCCCCCGTGGAGGGCGTTGCCGTTTTCGTTGGTAGCCACCTGGTAGTCTTGGCCGTCAATGGTGAATTGCCCCTGCTCGATCCGGCCGGCGGTTGGCCCGATCACCCGGTTGATGCTGTAGCCGGCCTCCTGGTAGGCGGCGAAGCTATCGGCACTTAGCAGCAGGTTGTGGCGCTTGCCGTCCTTGCCCGGAACCAGGTAGCCTTGCCAGATCCCCCCGTAGTTGAGGACGCTGATGCTAACCTGGTTGGCGTTGGTCAGCGTGTACTTGATGACGTCTTGGCCCTTGAACTGGCCAAACTTTTCTTCTGCAGTTTCCATTAAAAAGGTCCCCCTTCTGTAACCGCTTCCTTGCATCGACAGCTAAATTGTAGCATGGGCGGCAACGGTTAGTAAAGTTTAGTAAAATAAAATTTTTAGAAACAAATATTAATATGTGTCTCAAAAAGAACTGCCAGTCCTAAAATAGTGATCGCGTCCCATTGCCGAACTAATTATAATGTTCGATGGAAATTTACAGTAGGGAGGGATTTAGTGTGAAGATGAATCGAACTGTCCGTGACTTCCAAAATGCGTTGGAGACCTTGTTGATCAACCAGCCCTTTGAGAAGTTGACCGTTGATCAGATCTGTAATGAGGCCCTCTTGCACCGGAGTAGCTTTTACCGCTACTTCCACGACAAGTACGACCTCTTGGAACAACTGCTCAAGCAGCGGTTGGGCACCCTGTGGGAACAGGCGCAGACCGAAGACGAGTTGATCGAGTCCTTGGTTCAGTACGTGAGCGACCACAAGAAGCTCTTCCGCAACCTGACCACCAGCGCCAGCCGCGATTCGCTCTACACGGAGTTGCTGCGGATCTGTAGTGAAATCCTCCTTGGCCTGCGCGAGGCCGAGGACGATGAAGCAACGATTGTCCGCTTGATGAAGGCCAGCCCCAATCCGGAGCTAACCGCCTGCACGCTGGGGGGCGGCTTGATGGGGATCCTTTATTGGTGGCAGGAGCAGAACTACGATGCGTCGGATGCCGAGATGATCGAGTTCATCAAGCAACAGGTGCAGCGTTCCCCTTACGTAAAGTAGCCAAAAGTAATGAAGAGAGGATAAGAAAGAGAAATGTGGGAAATGATTAAGGCAGAGTTTGGCCACATTTGGCGCAACAAACTCCTGCGGATCTCATGTATTGTTATTTGTTTTCTTCCATTCCTATATAGTATCTTCTTCCTGAAGTCGGTTTGGGACCCGTACGGGAGCACCGAGAACCTACCGGTGGCCGTCGTGAACAAGGACAAGCCGGTTGAGTACCAGGGGAAGGTGCTGGCGGTGGGTCGCGACACGGTGAAGAACCTGAAGAAGAATGATTCCTTCAAGTGGGAATTCGTGTCGGCCAAGAAGGCCAAGTACGGCCTACACCACCGCAAGTACTACACGGTGGTTACCATCCCGAAGAACTTCTCGAAGAACGCCACCACGGTGATGAACAAGAACCCGAAGAAGATGAAGCTCCAGTACGAGACGAACGGGTCTTTGAACTACATCGCCGAGGTGATCAGCGACCTGGGGATGATCAAGGTTAACCAGGCAATTCGCACCCAGGTAACCAAGGCCTACGCCAAGGCCACCTTTACCGCCCTCAAGAAGGTCGGCAAGGGGATGAAGACCGCCGCCAGTGGGGCCGGGCAAATCTCCTCCGGGACCAGCTCGCTGGCAAGTGGGATGAACTCTTACGCCAGCGGGGTTTACCAGGTGAACTCGGGGATGCAGACGCTCAACTCCAGTGTCAGCTCGCTGAGCTCCGGTGCGAGCCAACTGGCCTCCGGCGGGAGCCAGTTGGCTTCGGGCTTGACCACCTACACCAGTGGGGTTAGCTCGCTGACCAGCGGGCTCAACACCCTCAACTCCAGCTCGAGCACGCTGAACTCCGGTGCGAGCCAACTGGCCTCCGGTGCGAGTGAGCTGAACAGCACCGTCTCCTCCTCGCTGGGGAGCATCAACTTCACCGGGATCATGAGCGCCCTCCAGCAGGCCCAACAGCTGCAAAGCGGCCTGAACTCGCTGAGTAGCGGGCTAGAAACAGCCGAGACGGCTCTTTCGTCGGCAAGCGATAGTGCGAGTGAGTTATCAACGACGGCTCAAACCGTTTCAAGCAGTAAAAAGCAGCTAACGGATGCACTAAGCACGACCGCTAACAATGATGAGACCATTGCTAGTCAACTCAATGCGTTAGCTAATAGCACTACTGATGCTACGATGAAGAGTCAACTCTCGGCCTTAGCAACTGCGGCATCGCAAAACGCAGCCGCTCAAACGCAAATTTCGAACAAGATCTCGTCTAGCATGACGTCGCTGACCTCTAGCATGTCATCGTTGAAGACGAACATCGATCAACTCGACAGTATGGAGGAGACACTGAAGAGTGCAGAAGGTGTCCTTACTCAGGCCAACAGTCTGATGACCCAGTTGAACTCCTACAGCTCAACCCTGTCCTCGATGCCGACCCTGGCCTCCGAGCTCCAGACGGCCACCAGCCAACTGGCTTCCGGGGCGGCTAGCCTCAACTCCGGGGTTTCCCAATACACCACCGGGGTTAGCCAGGCGGCAAGCGGGGCCAACACCCTCAACGCCAGCTCCAGTCAGCTGACCAGCGGGGCCAACACCCTGGCTTCCAGCCTGAACACCCTCAACAGCCAAGTGCCGTCGCTGGTTTCCGGCGTCGCCCAACTGGCTAGTGGGACCAGTCAACTGGCCGCCAACACGCCGCAAATCGTTTCCGGGATCACCCAGCTGAACGCCGGCGCCGGTAAGTTGGCCACCAAGTTGACCAAGGGGGCAAAGCAGGTCAACTCGATCAACACCTCCAACAAGACGGCCAACATGATTGCCAGCCCAACCAAGCTGACCCACAAGAAGTACACCAATGTGCCAAACTACGGCCACGCCCTGGCACCGTACGTGCTCTCGGTGGCCCTCTATGTTGGGGCGGTTACCTTCAACTTTGTTTACCCAATCCGGCGGGTGGCCCTGCAAGAACGGCGCGCCTCTGCCTGGTGGGCAAGCAAGATCGCCGTTGAGGCCGTGATCGCCGCCGCAATGGCCCTGATTGAAGGGGGCGTCATGATGGCGTGCGGCCTGACCGTCAAGCTGGTGCCATCCTTCTTCCTGACCCTGGTCCTCTTCGGCTTTGCGGCCTTCGCCGTGGTCATGTTCCTGTCGATGACCTTCGACAACGTCGGCCGCTTCATTGCGATGGTTCTGCTGATGCTGCAACTCGGTGGTTCCGGTGGGACCTTCCCGATGGAAGTGACGATGAAGTTCTTCAACGTCATCCACTGGTACCTGCCGATGACCTACTCGATCCTCGGCCTGCGGAACGGGATTTCCGGTGGGCTCGGTGACCACTACGTTGCCTTCTGCAACAGCGTGCTCGCCGGGATCGCGATCGTCTTCTCCCTGCTGACCCTGCTGTCGATGATCTGGCTGCAAAAGCACCACTTCGCCGGCAAGTCCGAGTTGGACAACAACCAGGAATTGCTTGGTGAGGAAAAGGACGACGACGGAATGTACCTGCAAGACCGCGACCAAACGGTTTAGCTCGTAAGTGAATTTGAACAGCTGACTGCTTTTGTAGCCGGCTGTTTTTTATTGCCCGAGAAATTACTGTCGCTCGGCCGGGGAGGGGACTATCATGGAGAAAATCACGCTAGGCACCAGAGAGGGGAAAAATCATGGACAAAGCAGCACGCGAACAATTCCTGGCCGACCTCATTCAACTCGACACGGTCGGCGGTCACGAGGACCGGGTGGCCCACTTCCTGCAAAGGGAGTTCACCGCCCGCGGGATCACCAACCGCCTCCTGCCGGTCGAGGACGGTCGCAGCAACTTCTACGCCGAGATCGGCTCCGGGCAAAGCGGCCGGGTGGTCGCCCTGGAAGGGCACGAGGACGTGGTGGCCCTCGGCGACGTCAAAAAGTGGCACCACCAGCCGCTCGGCGCCGAGGTCCGCGACGGCAGGATGTACGGCCGCGGCACCACCGACATGAAGGGCGGCCTGGCCGCCGAGTGCATCGCCATGTTCGAGTTGGCCGAGCAGGCCCCACTGGCGGGCAAGGTCAAGCTGCTGGTGACGATCGCCGAGGAATCCAGTCCGCGCAACCACATGCAGGGGGCGCAAGCCTTCACCAGGGCCGGCTACCTGAGCGACGTTGACGCGATGATCTTGGCCGAGCCCTCGATGGGCCAGCTCAACTGCGCCAACAAGGGATCGCTGACCTACGCCGTCACTTCCAAGGGCAAGGCCGCCCACAGCTCGATGCCCCAGCTGGGCTACAACGCGATCGAGCCGCTAATGGACTACTACCAACGGCAGACGGCCTACTTCGCCACCCTCGGCAAAAGCAACCCGGCCCTGGGGAAGACGATTCCGGTGATCACCAAGATCGAGGGTGGCCAGCAGCTCAACTCGGTGCCAAGCACCGCCGCCCTCTACATGAAGGTGCGGACGATCCCCGAGGAGCCAAACGCTGAGATTCTGGCCAAGCTGGAAGAGCTGATTACGGAGGTAAACGAGGCCCGCGGCGCCCAGCTGGCCCTGAAGCTGCTGGGCCGAAAGGAGCCGGTGGTCACTGACGAGAAGGGGGCCTTCAACCGCCTTCTCCACCAAACGGCCGAGGAGGTCTTTGGTCACCAAATTGAGGTCACCGGCAGCGCCGCCGGCACCGACGCCTCGGAGATGATTAAGGGTAACCCGAAGATGACGATCGCCGTCTTCGGCCCCGGCAACCGAACCGCCCACCAGGTCGACGAGTACGTGGAGTTGGCGACCTTCCATAAGGACATCGAGGTCTACAAGCGGGCGCTGGCGGAATACCTGAAATAAAAAATTGGATATGAGAAACGCCCCGGTTGGCATTCATGAGGAAGCCAACCGGGGCGTTGTTCGTTGTTATTGAGGTTTGAAGTAGTGAAGGAACGCAACCGGATTGATTGTTCCTCATATTCAAAGTAGCCGGCAGATAACGGTTTGTTGCCGGCCGGAGCGGAGCGAAAATGCGGGTCAAGATAGCGAAATTTCACTTGGCGGGTTTCCCGCCTAGTGAAAGGCCAAGCTTTGAGACCCGGAGGGGCTCAAAGTTGTGCCCGCTATCGTCACGGCCCGCAATTTTCGCGGAGCGGAGGCCACCGCCTACTCAGCAACCTGGTATTCCGCCACCCGCGGCAGGTCCTTGGGGGCAATCTCAACCTCGAGCTTGGTGCCCTCGCTCAGGTACTCGGTGCTCTTGATGGTGGCGTGCTCGTTGAGGTAGGAAACCACCTGGCCATCGGCGAAGGGCACCAGAAGCTTGACCGTCTGGTAGTCGGCAAAGAGGTGGTGCTTGATCGTATCGACCAGCAGATCGAGCGACTGGCCGTCCTTGGCCGAGATCACCAGCCGGTCGTCGCCCTCCATCGTCGGGAAGGCGACCTCGGTCTTGTCGGCCTTGTTGAAGACGTAGACCATCGGGATGTTTTCGACGCCGATCTGCTTGAGGGTCTGCTCGGTGGTGCGGATCATCTCTTCGTAGTGGGGATCGGAGTAGTCGATCACCTGGAGCAGGAGGTCGGCCTGGGCGGCCTCGGTCAAGGTCGACTTGAAGGCCTCCACCAGGTGGTGGGGGAGCTTGGAGACGAAGCCGACCGTGTCGCTGAGTAGGAACCGCTTCTGGTCCGGCAGGGTCAGCTGGCGAACGCTGGTGTCGAGGGTGGCGAAGAGCATGTTCTTTTCGAAGACCTGCTTGTCGTCGGAAACCCCGTAGCGGTCGATCAGCTGGTTCATGATCGTCGACTTGCCGGCGTTGGTGTAGCCAACTAGGGCCGCGGTCGGGATCGCCGCCTTGTCGCGCTGGGCCCGCTTAGTGGCCTCGGACTTTTCGATTTCCTTCAGTTCGGCGCGGAGGTGGCTGATCTGCTTGGCGATCACCCGGTGGTTCATTTCGAGCTTGGTTTCCCCGGCCCCCCGGTTGGTGAAGCCGCCGCCCCCACCGGACCCGGTTTGCTGGTCGAGCCGTTGGTTGCTGGCGGTTTGCAGCCGCGGCAGGCGGTACTGGAGCTGGGCGATTTGCACCTGGATCTTGGCTTCGCGGGATTGGGCCCGCTTGGCGAAGATTTCCAGGATCAGGGCTGTCCGGTCGAGGATCCGGGCGCCGGTGGCCTGGGCGAGGTTTTGCAGCTGGCTGGGGCTGAGCTCGTCGTTGGCAACGATCGTCTTGACCCGCAGCGCTTCGGCCAGGCGGGCCAGTTCCTCAACCTTGCCGCTCCCAAAGTAGGTGGCGGCGTTGGGGCGGTCGAGGGCCTGGTCGAGCCGGTCGACGACCTCGAGCTGGTCGGCCTCGGCCAGCTCCTTTAGTTCCGTCATTGAATACTGATAGTCGGGCTGGTCGTTATCGAGCCCGATGATGATGACCTGTTCGGCCGTAGGGATGGTGGTATCCATATATGATGTTATTCCCCCTTACTCTTCGGGTAATGATAATTGACTGTAGAAATCAACCGTGATTTGGTCTTGGTTCAGGGTGAGCTTGGTAATTGAGCCGTTGTCTGGTTGGCGGGTGTGGGCCTTTTCGGTGCTGAAGCGGGCGCCGATCGAGCGGATGGTCATCCCGTGGGAAACCACCAGGACGTTGCTGCCGTCGGGAAGGGCGCGGAGCTTGTCGAAGCCGGGCATTACCCGGGCCCAGAAGGTGGTGCTGTCCTCGGCGTCGCCGGAAACGTCGGCGGCGGCGATCTTGTCGCGGGCGGCGTCGGCCCCGTAGGTGTCGATCAGGTCCTCAAAGGAGGTCAGCCCGTCGTTGCCGGAAACGAAGGTGGCACTCTCCGAGCTGTTGAGCCCCTCGAAGTAGCCGAAGAACTCCTCGCGAAAGGCCGGTAGCGGGGTCGGTTCGCTGATTTCAGTCGGGTGGTTGGCCAACAGAATCCGGGCGGTGTCCATCGTGCGCTTGAGGTCGGAGGCAAAGGCGTAGTCCAGCTTGATGGTGGCCAGTGCCTTGCCGGCCCGGGCGGCATCGGCCTTGCCCTTGGCCGTCAGGGGCGTGTCCGACCATCCTTGCATCCGGTGGTACTTATTGAAAAAGGTCTGCCCGTGGCGAATAAAGTAGACGTTGATTGCCATTAAAAAAACCTCCATTTAATCCCAAGTGTTTGCTAATAATTTTAGCACACCAACCGGGGAAATGGGGGTTTTTAGAATTGCCGCCGGCGGATGATCCGGCGCCGCAATGCCCGCAGGGAGTAGACGATCCCGGCCGGCAAAAGCGAGATGGCGATGATCCCCAGGAGGACCAAGGAGAAGTGGTTCTTGACTAGTGGCAGGGAGCCGAAGAAGTAGCCGAGGATGGCGGCCATCGCCACCCAGAGGCTGGTGCCGAGCAAGTTGCCGACGAGGAAGCGGTGGAAGGGGAAGGAGGCGCCACCGGAGATCAGCGGGATGAAGGTGCGGATGACCGGCACGAAGCGGCCGAAGATCACCGCCATGATCCCGTTGCGGTCAAAAAACTCCTGGGCCTTGACCAGCCGCGGGCCGCCGACCTTCTTGCGTAACCAGGGCCAGTGGATCAGGTGGGTGCCGATCGTGTAGTTGACGATGTCGCCGAGGAAGGCAGCGATGAAGAAGCCGGGCACGAGGATGCCCATCTTGACCACCGGGCTGACGGCGGCCAGGGAGGCGGCAACAAAGATCAGCGACTCCCCGGGGAGCCAGGGGAAGACTACCAGGCCGGTTTCGGCGAAGGTGATCAAAAAGAGGATCAGGTAGGACCAGTTGCCGAGCAGGGAAAAGAGGGGGACGATCATCTCTTCGAGGTGGGTCAGGATGTAAAGCAAATTGTGAACCAAAAACACTCCCCCTTTTCTGAAAATGTGATACTAATTTTATTTTACGGGGAAGGGGTGGGAAAACCAAATCGTTTCGCCTGACCTTATGAAAATTTTTGGAAACGTGGGATGGGGGCCTCCGGGGAGTAGCTTCCGGGAGACTGGAACGGGGTGGGCACGACTTGAAGCCCCCTCTAGGGTCTTCAAGCTCGGCCTTGTTCTAGGCGATAAATCGCCAAGAACAATTTCACCCCTGAGCTCCCGGGTCTACTCCCCTCCGGCCCAGCAGCGGTGGTGAATCGGGGCAGCGAAGGGCGGGAGACACCACGTTTCTCTTCCACCGTGTGGAACTGAGCCGCGGTTTCTCACAAGAAAATTACTCCAGTGATGTGCATGGTGAATTATTCACCCGTCTACGATCACAACTTGCGGTGGTTGGTGCCTTTTCACAAGCAGTTGCATTCGCAACGCTCTGTTGCCGGACCGGAACGGAGGAAAATGCGGGCCAAGATGGTGAAATTTCACTTGGCGGTTTACCGCCTAGTGAAAGGCCAAGCTTTGAGACCCGGAGGGGCTCAAAGTTGTGCCCACCATCGTCACGGCCCGCAATTTTCCGGAGTGGAGGCCCACCCCTCGAAGGCGAATGAATACCAGTCCCCTCGCCAAATGTGGTACCATATTATAATCACTTTTTTTCCGGGGAACCCCCGGCGGAAGGGAGCTATGTACGTGACTGAAGATCAAATCAAACGCCAGGAACAGGCCTACCTCGACCACACCCTGGCAGAAATCAAGCAGGCCCAGGAGAAGGCCAAGCAAAAGATGGCAACCGCCAAGCGCGACATCAAGGGGATCGACGCCCAATTCAACGACATCCGGATGAACACCACCACCTACTCGGGGATGATGGACACCGCCATGTCGGTCCGCGCCCAGCAGCAGATGCTCAACGAGCGGGAGAACTCCTGGCAGCACGCCGCCGACCACCTGGCAACCCTGGAACGCCTCCAGGCCCGGCCCTACTTTGCCCGGATTGACTTCACCGAGGGCGACAACAAGACGCCGGAAACGATTTACATTGGCCTGGCCTCCTTTTCCGACCAGCCGGACCACTTCTTGATCTACGACTGGCGGGCGCCGATTTCTTCCATTTACTACGCGGGCGAGCTGGGCAAGGTGACCTACCAAACCCCGGCCGGCGAGCAGACCGCTGACGTCAGCCTCAAGCGCCAGTTCCAGATCGAAGACGGGGTAATCGTCACTCTCTACGACACCGACGCCACCGTCACCGACCAGATGCTCCTGGCCGCCTTGAGCAACCACTCGAGCACCAAGATGAAGAGCATCGTCGCCACCATCCAGCGGGCCCAGAACCAGATCATCCGCGACACCTCCGCCGACCTGCTCTTCGTTCAGGGGGCCGCCGGGTCGGGCAAGACGGCCGCCGTCCTCCAGCGGGTGGCCTGGCTGCTCTACCGCTATCGCGGCAACCTGACCGCCGCCCAGGTGATCCTCTTCTCGCCCAACCAGCTCTTCAACGACTACATCGACCAGGTCCTCCCCGAGCTCGGCGAGCACAACATGGTGCAGATGACCTACTTCCAGTTCCTCAACCGCCGGGTGCCGCGCCTGGAGGTGGCCGACCTGCGGGAACGCTTCGCCCAGGTCACCAGCAAGAGCGAAAAGCGGGCCAACCAGCTGCTGACCAGCCTGGCCTTCTTCAAGGCGACCGGCCGCTACGCCAAGCGCCTCGGCACCGACGGCAACCTCAAGACCCGGCCGCTCAAGTTCTCCCAGGGGATCTTTGCCGACAAGGAAAAGATCAAGCAGATCTACTACTCCTTTGGCCGCACCTACCGGCTGAGCAACCGCCTCGACGGCACGACCGAGAAGCTGATCGCGATGCTCAACAGCAAGCTCGGCGGCAGCCTCCACGCCAGCTGGGTCGAGGAGCGGGTGCAGAGCCTGAGCAAGGAGGAGATCGACACCCTCTTCAAGAACCACCCGCGCGAGTTCGCTAGCGACGAGGCCGAGTACAACTACCTGGCCAAGCAGATCCTGAAGCAGGAGCTGACCCCGGTCCGGCGGGCGATTGGCCGCCACCGCTGGCTTAACATCACCGCCCAGTACGTTCACCTCCTGCGGGTGACCCCCCACCTGGTCGACCTTGCCCAGTGGGGGCTGACCAAGGAGGAGTGGCAGGCCTACGTTGACCGCCAGGTGGCCAAGCTCAAGGCCGGCAAGCTCAGCGCCCCCGGGGTGTCGATTTACCTCTACCTCTACGACCTGCTGACCGGCAAGCGGGGGGACCGCGAGATGCGCTTCGTCTTCGTCGACGAGGTGCAGGATTACGATCCCTACCAGCTGGCCTACCTCAAGTTCTGCTTCCCGCGGGCCAAGTTCACTCTCCTCGGCGACCTCAACCAGGCGATCTTCACCCACGAAAACTCACGCAGCTTGCTGAGCCAGCTGGCGACGATGTTTGATGCCGACAAGACCAAGGTCGTGCAATTGACCAAGTCCTACCGGTCGACCGCCCAGATCACCGCCTTCACCCGCCAGATCCTGACCGACGGCGAGCAGATCGAGGCCTTTGCCCGCCAGGGGGACCTGCCCAAGCTGGTGACGGTGGCCGACCAGGCGGCCGGGGTAACGGCCACGATCGCCGCGGTCAAGGCCGCCCAGGCGCAAAAGGAAAAGGTGGCGATCATCGCCAAGGACCTGCCGGAGAGCGAGCAGCTGACGGCGGACCTCAAGGCGGCCGGCCTGCCGGTGACCCTGGTCAAGACCGAAAACCAGCGCCTGGCCGAAGGGGTGCTGGTAATCCCGTCCTACCTGGCCAAGGGGCTCGAGTTTGACGCCGTGATTGCCTGGGATACCAGCAAGCGCGAGTACCACGACGAGGACGAGCGCCAGCTGCTCTATACGATTTGTTCGCGGGCGATGCACACCCTGACCCTAGTGGCGGTGGGGGAGGCGAGCCCCTTGCTGGATCAGGTGGATCCGGGCAGCTACCAGCGGGGGTAGGCCTCCGCTCCGCGAAAAGCAACCCCGCTGGAACGCTGGGGGCAAGCGATTTTGAGCCCCCACTCAGTGTGGTCTCAAAACTCGGCCTTCCCTAAGCGGTAAACCGCTAAGGGAATTCCCCGGCTGAGGGGGCTGTTTTCGCTCCGCTCCGGCCTAGCAACGTAACGGTACTTTGGCTACCAGGAAGAAACGGGCAATGTAGGGCAGCGGGGTTATGTAATGAGGACTGCCGATACAATCTGCTTCCTCCATGCTAGCCTAACGCGGTGGCGGACCGGTCGCTCGGCATCATGGAGCCGTCGCCAATAGATCTCCCCGTCCCCCTAAACACCCAAGGACCTTTGTTCTATTTGGCGTCACTCACCCACGTTTTGCAACAGTTTTTTCCCCCGGGACCGGTTCGCTCGACCGGTCCCTTTTTCGTTTGTAACCGGTACCAAGGGCCCGCCAGCGGCGCCGGGGTTTTCCCTACTGGTGTAGCCGGTCGCCAGCGGTTACCAGAACAAATTGTGACCGCAATTAAGCCTTTCTTAAAATCACCACAAATGACGGTTACAGAACCCCGAGAGTATTGTATGATGGAAGTTGTGATTAACTTTCATGGAGGAACACTTTAAATGAAAACAGCGTTGCACAAAGTCAGGGCTGGCCTCAATACCAAATTGGGGTTCTTCTGTTTGTCCGTCCTCTTGTTTGCGATCAAGAGCTGGTGGGCTTACGAAACCAAGTTTAACCTGGGGGCCACCACCGGGATTCAACAATTCCTCTTGGCCTTCAACACCCTGCCAAGCGCCATCATCCTCTTGGGGATCGCCCTCTACTTCCGCGGGCGGCTCTCCTACTGGCTGATGAGCATCATCAACGCCCTCTTATCGACGTGGATTTTTGCCAACATTCTCTACTACCGGGAGTTCTCCGACTTCATCACCTTCAACGTGATCAAGGGCTCCAGCAGCGCCTCGGGGAACCTCTCCACCAGTCTGGCCCAGATCATCAGGCCGAGCGACTTCTTCGTCTACCTCGACGTGGTGGTCATCATCATCGTCCTCTTGGCCCACTGGATCCGGGTCGACATGCGCTATTTCAAGCGGCGCTATGCCGCCACCATCACCATGATTGGGCTGGCCCTCTTTGGCGCCAACCTGGGGATGGCCTACTCCGACCGGAGCCAACTGCTGACGCGGACCTTCGATAACAACTACATCGTCAAGTACCTCGGGATCGAGTTCTACACGATCTACGACGGGGTGAAGACGACCCACAACAGCGCCGTCCGGGCCGAGGCCACTGCCAAGGACCTCAACCCGGTCAAGTCCTTCATCCAAAAGCACTACGCCAGCCCGAACATCAGCTACTACGGCAAGCTGAAGGGCAAGAACGTGGTCATCATCCACCTGGAAAGTTTCCAACAGTGGCTGCTCGACTACAAGGTCAAGGGCAAGGAAGTTACCCCGACCCTGAACTCGCTCTACCACTCCAGCGACACGATCGCCTTCGATAACTTCTTCAACCAGGTTGGTCAGGGGAAGACCTCCGACGCCGAAATGATGCTGGAAAACTCGCTCTTCGGCCTGCCGGAAGGGTCGGCGATGACCACCAACGGGACCACCAACACCTTCCAGTCGGCCCCGGCCCTGCTGTCGCAAAAGCTCGGCTACACTACCGCCTCCTTCCACGGGGACGTGCCAAGCTTCTGGAACCGCGACAACGCCTACAAGTCCTTCGGGTACCAGTACTTCTTTAGCAAGGAATACTACCCGAGCGTCAAGGACGACGTGGTCGGTTACGGGATCAAGGACAAGATCTTCCTGAAGAGCTCGATGTACTACCTGCAACAGCTGCCGCAACCGTTCTACGCCAAGCTGATCACGGTTACCAACCACTACCCGTACATCCTCGACAAGAAGAACACCGACTTCCCGTCGCTCAAGACCGGCGACGACACGGTTGACCCGTACGTCCAAACCGCCCACTACCTCGACGAATCGGTGAAGGAACTGATTAACTACCTCGACAAGACCGGCCTGCGCAAGAACACCGTCCTGATCCTCTACGGGGACCACTACGGGATCTCCAACAACCACAAGGCGGCGATCGCCAAGATCCTCGGCAAGAAGAAGGTCACCAACTACGACCTCGCCATGTGGCAAAAGGTGCCGTTCATGATCAACTACGAGGGTCTGTCCAGCATGGGCGTGACGACCGGGATCAACCACACCTACGGGGGTGAAATCGACGTCCTGCCGACCCTGGAAGACCTGCTGGGGATCTCCTCCAAGAAGTACATCCAGTTCGGGCAAGACTTGCTGTCGACCAAGCGCAACCAGATCGTGCCGTTCCGCAACGGGGACTGGGTAACGCCGACCTACACCAAGTACAACGGCGATTACTACTACACCAAGACCGGGAAGCAGATCAAGAACCCAACCAAGGCCCAAAAGGCCAAGTTCGAGAAGATCCAGAAGTACGTTACCACCGACCTCGGCCTGTCCGACAAGGTGATCAACGGCGACCTGCTCCGCTTCTACAAGCTGTCCGGCTTCACCAAGGTGGCCAAGAAGAAGATTACCTACAACCTCAAGGCCAGCCTCAAGCAGCTCAAGAAGGTGCAAAAGAAGCTCAAGACCAGCCTGAAGTACGAAAACGACAACAAGAGCACCCTGAGTGACTACACGACGGATGCGCCGGAACTGAAGAATACCAAGCTGAAGTTCCCAACAATCAAGTAGGAAGAAACCACCGCTGCCGTTAGCGGTGGTTTTTTTCATGCTCAGGGTGCATAAAATGAGAACTGACAGAAAAAAGCACCGTTCCAACGGCTTCCGGTTTGGAAGCCACGGAACGGTGCTTGCGTTTTATCTAGGTTAATGTAATTACGTTGGGGTGGGGATGGTTACCCGGGCAGCCCATTAGTGATAGTAGAATAGGGGGTGTTACCCGAGCTTGAAGACCGCCGGAGAGTGAAGCAATTCCGGTTGCCATGCCCATAGTAACAGCGGTTGAAAAAAGGTACCACTGGCCGGAGCGGAGGAAAATGCGGATCAAGATGGTGAAAGACCAAGCTTTGAGACCTAGCATTCCAGGGCTGCTTTTAGAGGAGTAGCCACTCATTAGTAGAATGGGTACCACCGGCTGGAGGGGCAAGACCCGGGAGCTCAGGGGTGTCGTTCCACTTGGCGATTTATCGCCTAGTGGAAGGCCAAGCTTTTAGACCGCTTGCGGGCTAAAAGTTGTGCCCACCCCGTTCCAGTCTCCCGGAAGCTTGCCCCGGAGGCCCATGTACTTACTTCGCCAACCACCCAAACGGCCACTCGAACCAGTTGAAAACGTGGTCGACCGCCTGACGGTTGAAGTGGCGGGCGGTCGTTAGCACCCGGTAGGTAACCTCGGGATCCTTCATCCGCTTGTTGGTCAGGGCAAAGCCGTTGCGGCGGTAGAAGGCCAGTCGGCGTAGCCGCTGGCGGTTGTTGGCCGCCGTCGGGTCCGGCTCCTCGATGTCCAGCGCCAGCGGAACGCCGGCGTAGCGCGCCTTGAGGGCGGCCAGGATCCGGCTCCCGTAGCCCTTCGACCGCAGCTGGTCGTTGACCGCCAGGTAGAGGACGTAGTGCAGGCCCTTGGTGTGGAGCACGTAGGCAAAGCCGACGAACTGGTCCTGGTCGTAGAAGGCCAAAAAGTCGGCTTGCTTGAACCAGCTCTTGAGCAAGAGCCACCGCCAGGATTCGCGTTCGTAGGCCGGAAAGGCTCGCTGGTAAAGTTGCTTGATTTCTTGGTAATTATGCTGGCCCGGTCTGACGGGCTGACTGTCTAAGTCCAAGAATAATTCCCCCCCTTTGTTGCCTCCACTCTACCAAAGCGGCCGGCCGCTTTCAAATCGCCAAAATGACTGAAAGGGCTGCCATTGCGGCCGGATGTGGTAGAATAAGAATCGTTAAGTTTTCGATAAGGGGTATTCAAGCATGAACGAGTGGCTAAATTACGACCAGTTTGACCGGCAAACCTGGCACAGTTTCTTTCCCAGCGAGCGGGTCCTGCTGGCCCAGGAGAACCTCGACGAGATCAAGTCGCTAAATGACCGGATCTCGCTGGCCGACGTCCAGGAAATCTACCTGCCGCTGATCAAGCTCATCCAGCTTCAGTACCAAAACTACCAGCAGATGCACCTGCAAAAGATGACCTTCTTGAAGAAGCCCAACCGGCGGGTGCCCTACATCATTGGCATCGCCGGCTCGGTGGCCGTCGGCAAGAGCACCAGTGCCCGGCTCTTACAGATCCTTCTGCACAAGCTGATGCCGGACCTGCGGGTGGAGTTGATCACCACCGACGGCTTCCTGTACCCCAACGCCGAGCTGAAGCGGCGCGGCATCATGGCGCGCAAGGGCTTCCCCGAGTCCTACGACATGGAGAAGCTGCTGACCTTCTTGAACGACGTCAAGGCCGGCGAGGACCGGGTGGCGGCGCCAACTTACTCGCACAGCGTTTACGACGTCCTCGACACCCCGCAGGTGATCGTGGAGCCTGACATCCTGATCGTCGAGGGAATCAACGTCCTCCAGCTGCCAAGCAAGCAGCCGCTCTACGTTAGCGACTTCTTTGACTTCTCGGTCTACGTCGACGCCGACGCCGACCTGATCGAGCACTGGTACCTGGAGCGGTTCGGGATGCTGCTCGACACCGCCTTCCAGGACCCGGAAAACTACTACTATCCCTACGCCCAGGGCGACCGCGACCAGGCCTTCGCGATGGCCAAGGACGTCTGGCGGCGGGTCAACCTGCCGAACCTGACCGAGTACATCCTGCCCACCCGCAACCGGGCCGACGTGATCCTCCACAAGACAACTAACCACAAGATCGACCGGGTATATCTGAGGGAGGACTAGTTGTGGGAACGGTAGCGCCTGAAGTGCCCGGAATGAGACGAATCCGGGCGCTTGACAACTTGTGAAGAAATGGTGAAAATGAGTGGCAGAAGAACCGTTGCTTTCGGTCAACCGCACGGCCGGTAGAAAGTGAGAATCGATGCCTTCTCTGTTCAAGAAAAGTGAGTTTTGGGTCGCCCTGATCTGCCTCGGAATTACCGTCCGCGGCTGGGCGATCGGCCACTACGACGTGATGATCGTTTGGCTCCTGTGGGCACTCTACTACGGGGTTAAGCTCATTCGTCAACGTTCCGAATAGCAAAAGGACCGGCAATTTTTTTGCCGGTCCTTTTCTTATTTCTCAAGCTTAAACTTAACCACGAAGTAAATCATTCCCTCCCGGTAGTGGACGCTGAGCTTGCCCTTGAAGGTCTTAACTAGGCTCTGGGCCATCGAGAGGCCGATCCCGAAGCCGGCCTTCTTCTGGTTGTGGGAGGTGTCGTTGCGGTAGAAGCGGTTGAAGAACTGGTTGTAATCGACCCCTTCCCCCTCGGCGTAGGAGTTGGCCACGACTAGGGTGGCGTTGCGGCCGTTGCCGTTGGGCCGCCAGAGAACCTTGATCAGGCCGCCGTCGTCGCAGTACTTGGCGGCGTTGTCGACGAAGATGTTGATCAACTCGGTGAAGTAGCCGCTGTCCGCCCGGACGGACAGGTCAGGGGAGACGTGGGCCTCGAGCCGCTTGCCGTCTTGCTCGATCAGGGTGCGGAAGTTGTTCACCACCCCGTCGATGGCCGCCGAGGCGTCGACCTTGGTGATCGTCATTTCCGGTTGCTCGCCGAGGCGGGCCAGCGAGATCAGCCGGTTGATCAGCTGGGTCAGCCGGTTGACCTGCTGGTGGTTGCTCTCGGTCCACTCGTTTTCCCCGTTCAGGATTTCCATCATCTCGTTGTTGGCCGAGATGATCGCCAGCGGGGTCTTGAGCTCGTGGCCGGCGTTGGTGATGAACTGCTTTTGCCGCTTCTCGGCTTGGATGATTGGCCCGATTGCCTGGCGCGAGAAGAGGGCCAGCAAGAAGGCGTACAGGGCCAAGGAGGCCAGCCCGAGGATCAGGGCCGACTGGAGGAGCTGGTTGGTGCGGGCAGTCAGGAGCGACTGATCGAGGAAGACGATCGTCGTCTTGCCGTTCTTGGTGATCCGCTTGTAGGTGTAGGTGGTGCCGTCATAGAAGGCGTGGCCGTGGCTCACCCGGTGGCGGTACTGGCGGGCCAGCGCCTTGATCTCGCTGACCGCCACGGTTGAGATGTGGTTGTCGTTGACCTTGGTGATCTTGCCGCTCGAGTTGAAGGTGGCGCTGAAGTAGCGGTACTGGAAGAGGCTCTCCCGGCTGCTCTTGGTGGTCGGGGTGGCCTTGGTCTTGATCGTCTTGGCCGGGATGTCCCCCTGGTTCTTGGCCAGCAGGGTCAGGATCTCGTTGATTTCCTGGTTGGACTGGTAGTAGGAGGTGCCGATGATGCTGCCGATGACGGTGGTCAGCACCACCGCCAAGGCACAGGTAGCGATGACGATGAACTGACGGCGGACTTTTTGGATCATGCGCGCGGCCCCCTTTCCCTAAGGCTTGGTGAGGGTGAAGGGTCCGCCCTTCTCGCCGGTGATGACCACCCGGGAATTGACCGACTGAAGCTTTTGCCGCAGGTAGGAGACGTTGATCCAGAGGTCTTCGTCGTCGGCCTCCTCGTCGTCATCGTCCCAGGTGTGGTTGATCAGGTCGGGGGCGGTCAGGGCCTTACCGGCGTTGAGGATCAGGTACTGGAGAAGGCGAGTTTCCTTCTTGGAGAGGGAAATCGAGTTGTGGGCCTCGAGGCGCTGCTCGTTGTTATCGAGGGTCAGGTCGGCGAAGTTGAGGATGTCGTCGTCGTAGCCCTCGTTGCGCCGCTCCAGCGACCGGAGGCGGGCCAGCAGTTCCTTGAGCGAGAAGGGCTTGGTGAGGTAGTCGTCGGCGCCGGCGTCGAGGCCGGTCACCCGGTCGTCGACTTCGGCCATCGCCGTCAGCATCATCACGTAGGTGTGGTCGCCGCCGGCCCGGATTTCCTTGAGGGCGGTCAGGCCGTCCTTGACCGGCATCATGATGTCGAGGATGATCACGTCGTAGGCATTTTCCTGGGCGGCGGTGACGGCTTCCTGGCCGTTTTCAACCGCGGTTACCTCGTAGTGGGCGCTGTGCATGGCGGCAACCAGCACCCGCGAGAGTTGTTGTTCGTCTTCGGCAAGTAGGATCCGCATGGGGATGACTCCTTTCTATAGTATGGGAAGGGGAGGGCCTCCGCTCCGCAGCTTCCGCGGGCCGGAACATGGAGAAGGGCCTCCGCTCCGCGAAAAGCGGGGGACCGTGACGATGGTGGGCACGACTTGAAGCCCCTCCGGGTCTTCAAGCTCGGCCTTTCACTAGGCGGGAAACCCGCCAAGTGAAATTTCACCATCTTGGCCCCCGTTTTCGCTCCGCTCCGGCCCGACAACCAAAAGCCTTGGTGGCTACTGCTTGGCCAAAGGGGAGAACCCCCTTTTCGTTGGCAGCTTTTTCCTTCTTAGCTAGTTGCTACTGTTAGGGAAGGATGGCTAGCAACCTTGTCACCATCATTTTTCGTTGCGAGCGAGGTTAGCTAAACAAACCGCGCTATTATCGCTAGGTGGCCCTAACGACGCAGAAAAGTTGCCGGGCCGGAGCGGGGGAGACCCGGGACCTCAGGGGTGTCGTTCCACTTGGCAATTTATTGCCTAGTGGAAGGCCAAGCTTTGAGACCGTTCGCGGGCTCAAAGTTGTGCCCACCCCGTTCCAGTGTCCCGGAAGCTCCCCCGCGGAGGCCTTAGCTATCTATCGTCTTCGTCCGCTGAGTTAATCAGCTGGCGGATGGTTTGCATCTGAACGTCGCAGGAGGCGAGCTGTTCGGCGCAGCGCTTTAGCTCCTTGCCAATTCGCTCGGGCTCCTTGATGTTGTGTTTGTACTTCATTTCGTGTTCAAGGCTGGCCCAGGAGTCCATCGCAATCGTCCGTAGTTGGATTTCGGCGAAGTAGTGCCCGGGCGTGTTGCCGTCGACGTCGGCAAAGGGGGTCGTCACGTCTAAGATCAGGTGGTAGGAGCGGTAGCCGTTGGGCTTGGCGTTGGTGATGTAGTCCTTTTCCTTCACCACCGTGCACCAGGGAGCGGCCTTCAAGCATTCCAAGGAGCGGTAGATGTCGTCGATGAAGTTGCAGACGATCCGCACCCCCACCGCGTCCTTGCACTGCCGCAGGGCCGCCTCGGTCGTTTGCGGGTAGCCCTTGCGCTGGCACTTCTCCAGCATGCTCTCCGGCGTCTTCACCCGTCCGCTCAGGTGCTCGTACAGCTTGGGCCGGCCCGCGGCGGTTTCGGCCGCATTGATGGCCGCAATCTGGTCTTCCAAGATGGCCAGCAGGTCGGTCAGCCGCGGTTCGTATTGCCCATAAATGCTCATGTCTCTCTCCCCTTCGTTGAGTCTTAGTTTTCATTATAGCATTTTCCATTGGTCACTAAAGGTCAATAAGGAAAACTTAACTAGCTGGGGATTGGCAATTCTTTTGGTTGACCCCGTCCGGCGAAGACCGTACAATGATTGGTAAGTTTTAAACCAATATAAAGGAGTGGGAATCGTGGCAAACATCAACCTGGATGCCTTCGACAAGATCATTGTCTTGGACTTTGGGAGCCAGTACAACCAACTGATCACCCGGCGGATTCGCGACTTCGGCATTTACTCCGAACTTTTGTCGCACAAGACAACGGCGGCTGAGATCAAGCAGCTCAAGCCGAAGGGGATCATCTTCTCTGGGGGGCCGAACAGCGTTTACGCTAAGGACGCCTTCACCGTCGACCCGGAAATTTACAAGCTGGGGATTCCGATCCTCGGGATTTGCTACGGGATGCAGTTGATGGCCCAAAACCTGGGCGGCAAGGTTGAATCGGCCGAAGATTCCGAATACGGCCGCGCCGACATCACCGTTAAGGACGACCAGGCGGTCATGTTCAAGGACCTGCCGCGCGAGCAGTTCGTTTGGATGAGCCACGGGGACCTGGTAACCGAGGTGCCGGAAGGCTTCACCGTTACCGCCACCAGCAAGAACTGCCCGATCTCGGCGATGGCCAACGACGCCAAGAAGTTCTACGGCCTCCAGTTCCACACCGAGGTCCGCAACACCCAGTACGGGCTCGACATCTTGAAGCACTTTGCCTTTGACGTCTGCGGGGCGGAAGCCAACTGGTCGATGGACGACTTCATCGACATGCAGGTGGACGAAATCCGCCAGACGGTGGGCGACAAGAAGGTCATCCTCGGCCTCTCTGGGGGGGTTGACTCTAGCGTGGCCGCCGTCTTGATCCACAAGGCGATCGGCGACCAGCTGACCTGCATCTTCGTGGATCACGGCCTGCTGCGCAAGAACGAGGCCGACTCGGTAATGAACGCCCTCAACCGCGACCTCGGCGTCAACATCATCAAGGTCGATGCCGCCAACCGCTTCCTTGGCAAGCTCAAGGGGGTCACCGATCCGGAACGCAAGCGCAAGATCATCGGCGCCGAGTTCATCGAGGTCTTCAACGAAGAGGCTGCCAAGCTCAAGGACGTCGAATTCCTTGCCCAGGGGACCCTCTACACCGACGTGATCGAATCGGGGACTGACACCGCGCAAACGATCAAGTCCCACCACAACGTCGGCGGCCTGCCGGAAAAGATGGGCTTCAAGCTGATCGAACCGCTCCGTTCCCTCTTCAAGGACGAAACCCGCGCCCTCGGCGAAAAGCTGGGGATTCCGCACGAGCTGGTTTGGCGCCAACCGTTCCCGGGCCCGGGCCTGGGGATCCGGGTGATCGGCGAAATCACCCCGGAAAAGCTGGCGATCGTGCGCGAAAGTGATGCCATCCTGCGCGAGGAAATCAAGAAGGCCGGCCTCGACGAAAAGATCTGGCAATACTTCACTGTCCTGCCGGGGATCCGCTCGGTTGGGGTGATGGGCGACGGCCGGACCTACGACGACGCCGTGGCCATCCGCGCCGTGACCTCGATCGACGGGATGACCGCCGACTTCGCCCAGATTCCATGGCCGGTATTGCAAAAGATCTCGGTCCGGATCGTCAACGAGGTTGACCACGTGAACCGCATCCTCTATGATGTCACGAGCAAGCCGCCTTCGACGATTGAGTACGAATGATGTTATAGTACAACATGAAGAGGGAAGCCTAAGATAACGGCATTTGTAGAGGGGCAAATTTGGTAGAAAAGGCAGTTTATTGCAAGTTGTCTACCAAAAGTCTACCAAAAACATCAGTAGATAATACGACGAAAGGTACTACGTAATTTAAGATTGCGTAGTACCTTTTTTGTTATTACATTGGCACGCCATTGTTTTAAAATTACATATTTTAGCTATAAGTAATAATATAATTATCTTTACAGGTTCTGTATATTATCCCTACTTAATTGTGAAGATAGGTATGTTCTTTATTTCCCAACGATGCGTCCGGAAAAGGAAACTAAGGATAGCAAGAAGGGGAAGAAGAATAAGAAAAAGTAGTCTAAAAGCCTGATGTGACGGCTTTTCGACGACACTGTGAATTTAGACAAATTTAGTTACTAGCTTGTAAAAAGTTAGTAATCTTGGTGTGTGTACACCAAAAATACACCATTTTTTAAATAAACTGAATTAGTAAAAAAGCTGGCAAAAAAAGAAGACTTCGATTCTACATTAGGGAATCGGAGCCTTTTATTTTGGCAGATTGCAAGAAATAACTTGAACGAATTTAATGACGTAAATTAAGCAGGAAGATCTCGATTGGTGTATGCCAATTAAGACATTTAAGTGGCCGTGAATTCAGATACCAATTGATTTGAATCAGCTTGTGATCGCTTAACTCTTCAATAGCTTGGCCTTTGGGAATAAAGCGCCGTAAAACTCGGTTACGGTTCTCATTACTACCGCGTTCATGTGGTGAATAAGCATGGGCAACTTGTTCAGGAGACCACTTCTGGACTTGAATCTTTTCCTCGATCAATTGTTTAAGGTTTTTAGTGAGCGAAGACTTCCGCCCCCGGTGACTAACCTTTTGTTCAAAGTCAGTTTGTGCTAGCTCAGCCTGGTACTCACTATTTAGCCGTTGAAGCTCATTGAAAATCGTTGTTTTACTGAAGCCTAGATAGTCAGCAATATAGCGAAGCGAACGGTGTTCATGAAGTAAAGTTTCAATGACAATGCGGTCAGCAAATGATAAAATAGTGGTGCCCATAAAGGTCCTTCTTTCTAATGGAATGTTGTGGTAACACCATTAAAGACCTTTATGGGTTTTCTTGTCCACTTAAATGTTCAACTTATATTTTACAATCTGTCTTATTAAAAACTAGATAGAATTTATTGGATAAATATGTCGAAGGTATAATAGCCATCGGCATTTTTTATTGTGATAGAAACTATCAGGACTGCACAAAATCATTAATTGATTTAGCATTAACGGCCAATGAACAACCCGTTGGAAGCGCATACAATTAAGACATACTAAAGCGATAACGCATATGCTTTTAAAGAAATCTTCTTTGAAGGCAAGGTTAGGAGGTTAGTATCGTGGAAGTTGAACAAACTGTAAAGGAACGACTGCAAAAGTTGTCTTCGATTGGGAGTGATCCTACTGGAGGTTTAACACGGTTACTTTATTCTGATAGTTGGTTATCGGCACAACATTATGTACAAGACCAGATGAAAAATATCGGAATGAAAGCAGCTTTTGATGAAGTTGGGAATCTTTTTGGCCGGATCGAAGGTAGCGAGTTACCGGAAGAAACAATTATGACGGGGTCTCACATTGACACTGTCGTAAACGGTGGTAAATTGGATGGCCAGTTTGGGGTAGTTGCTTCACTAACGGCGGTCCAAATGCTTCAAGAAAAGTACGGCCAACCAAAACGTTCCCTTGAGGTTATTTCAATGGCTGAGGAAGAAGGAAGTCGTTTCCCAACGGTATTTTGGGGAAGTAAGAACTTTGTAGGAATTGCTAATAACGACGAAGTAAAAGATATCGCTGATGCCAATGGAAAGAAGTTTGTGGATGAAATGCACCGACAGGGATTTGATTTTCAACCACAACAAAAGCGGCGAAATGATATTAAGGCCTTTGTTGAAGAACATATTGAACAAGGAAGTATTCTTGAAACGGAAAAAGAATGCTCATGTACGGTAAAGAAGCAAGCAACCGAAAACAATAGATAGACCGCCAGCACTACACTATTCCGAACCAA
>CALVGV010000001.1 GCA_944327195.1 uncultured Limosilactobacillus sp. | reverse complement strand
AATCGGGCACCTCGTTAAGTCGCTCTCACACTAGTTCCTGCATATATAAGGCAACCTATGAAAACTTGACAGATACAGAAGCCCCTGACAGTTGGCATTTTTTATCAGGGGGCGTAAAATTAATGATGATCAAACTCTAGTGAATACGTTTGGCTATTTGGTAATCATAGAGCTGGTCATTTTTTACGAGATGATGGATCGTTCTAATCAGGCGATGCATCGTGGCGATGGCGATCTTCTTAGTCTGCGGCTGAGGAGATCGCCTTTTTCGTTCATTGTAAAAATCCGCTAGATGGTTTGGCCGATAGTGGGCGACGCTAACGCAGTTCAAAACCGTCTTATAGAGGATCTTCCGGGCAATGGCGTTTCCTCGCTTACTGATCGTGTCTCGTTGGACATACTGACCTGACTCGTAATGATTGAAACCAATCCCAACGTAGCTATTCATGGCATTACTACTCTTAAACCGACGAATATCACCGAATTCGGCGATAATGCCCACGGCGGTAGTTTCCGCAATCCCTGGAATACTCATGATCGCGCGAAACTCTGGTAAGCTTTGAGCGAGTTCAACCATTTGGCCAATCAATTTAGCTTTGAGCTCGGTTTTCTTCATCAATTCAGTTGCCAGGTATCGAGTTTCTTCTAGGCGAAGAGAGTCCACATCGACTGCCGGATAAGCCGTCTGCGCAAGACTAATTAGTTTTTCAGCTAGGCTAGTGGCGTTAATTGGGCCGGTCTTTGCCTTGGTAATGACTTGAACGATCATTTCATGTGATGAGGCTTTGACGAGGCCAGGGTGAGGGTATTGGTTAACGAGGGTCCAGTAGAGTTGCCCACTAGTAGTACTTAGTACCCGTTCAATTTCCGGAAAGGTAAGTTGAAGTAACTTGTGGAGCCGGTTTTTATTGCGAGCGACATCAGTGGTGACGTTTTGATAAAAGCGGTGTAGATCACGAAGGTTTTGGTAAACCCGATCCTCTTGGTATGTAAAGCGGGCCGGATTAATCGCTTGGACCATCGCCAATTCACGCGCATCGTTTCGGTCAGTTTTAAACGGTCGAAAGCTAGCCATCTTGATTCTGGCAGCTAACGGGTTCAAGCAAACGTAGTGATACTCATTTTGGCGAAGGAAGTGCTCTAAGCGACGCGAATAAACACCAGTTGCCTCAAAAATTACTTCTGGATCCCGGTAATGATCGAGTAGCTCCTTTAGCTTCGTTAGGCCAATTAGGTCAAGCGCCATCTTGTCCTCAAGGACTAAGTTCTGATTATCTACCACTGCCACATTCAAACTACTGCGACTAACATCAATGCCAAAGACACAACGCATTTGATCCATACCATCATCTCTCCTTGAAGTTCAATTCATTTCCGGTTAATTATCTCAATTTTCAATACACGGCTTCTTAGCCAACAATCTTCGAACGGGATTCTAATTAACCGATGAAGTTGCCAGTTTGCTGTACGACGTCCGAGCGTCAAAAAAGCCTTCGACATGTCAACTTCATCACTACTTCAACAAAAAAGTAGTGAAGCCAACGACCCGTCGATCGTTAACTTCGCTACTAATGTTAGATTGTTTGCTTGGCGGCGAAAATTTGCGGGCTGGTCCCAGGCCCCGGCCGCCAAGGGATAGCACTTATTTTTAGTAAGTCCACCGTCGCGATCCTATACCAATTCGGAAAGTTAAATTTGACAACCGATGAACAAACGGCTAATATACTAAGAGTTAAGGGATGAAATAATAAAATCACTTCTCAAAAGTTATCTATACCAATATAAAGGACGGGACGAATTATGTGTGGAATTGTTGGGGTAACCGGAACGAAAAAGACGGTCTCAATTCTGATTGATGGGCTCAAGCGACTGGAATACCGGGGCTACGACTCGGCCGGGATCTACGTCAACGACCAGGCGGGCCACGACTTCTTGATCAAGCGCGCCGGGCGGATTGCCAACCTGGAGGGCGCCCTGACGCCAGAAGTGCAGGGGATGGCCGGAATCGGCCACACCCGCTGGGCCACCCACGGGGAACCAAACCAGGACAACGCCCACCCGCAGTTCTCTGCGGACAACCGCTTCTACCTGGTTCACAACGGGGTCATCGAAAACTACAAGCAACTGAAGGAAGAATTTCTTTCCGACGTCACCTTCAAGAGCCAAACCGACACCGAGGTGATCGTACAGCTGGTCAGCAAGTTCGTTAACGAATACGAGCTCGACACCAAGGCGGCCCTCCTCAAGGTGCTGCGCCTGATCTCGCGCGACTCCTCCTACGCCTTTGCCCTGATGGACAAGGAGCAGCCGGACACTCTCTACGTTGCCAAGAACAAGAGCCCGCTACTGGTGGGGATCGGCAAGGGCTACAACATGGTGGGCTCCGACGCGTTGTCGATGCTTCACGAAACCAACGAGTTCATGGAAATTGAGGACCACGAGCTGGTCATCGTTAAGCCGGACCACGTGACGATCGAAAGCTTCAACAGCGAGGAAAAGCACCGCAACACCTTTACCGTCGACATGGACGCTGACGCCGCCGACAAGGGGGCTTACCCCTTCTACATGCTGAAGGAAATTGACGAGCAACCGGCCGTAATGCGCCGTCTCGTGCAGGAATACTTCGGCGCTGACGGGGAACCGGCCGTTGACGAGAAGCTACTGGCAGACATGAAGGCCGCCGACCACCTCTACATCATCGGGGCCGGGACCAGTTACCACGCCGGCCTGATCGGCGCCCGCCTCTTCGAGCGCTTCGCCAAGGTGCCGACGACGGTTCACATTTCCTCGGAATTCGCCTACGAGCAACCGCTCCTGTCGGCCAAGCCGTTCTTCATCTTCCTGTCGCAGAGTGGGGAAACGGCCGACAGCCGGGAAGTGCTCCTTCACGTGAATGAAAACAAGTGGCCGAGCCTGACGATCACCAATACCGACAAGTCGACCCTTTCGCGGGAAGCAACCTACACCTCCCTGCTCTACGCCGGGCCGGAAATTGCCGTTGCCTCGACCAAGGCCTACACCGCCCAGGTGGCCGTGCAAGCCATCCTGGCCAAGGCGCTGGGTGAATACCTCGGCGACGCCCAGGCCAAGGAATTCGACGTTAAGGACGAACTGACCAAGGTGGCCAACGGGATGCAGGCCCTGGTTGACGGCAAGGAAGAAATCGAAGCCATCGCCAGCCACGCCCTCGCCAAGCCGCGCAACGCCTTCTACATCGGCCGCGGGATTGACTGGGCGGTTTCCCTGGAGGCGGCCCTCAAGCTCAAGGAAATCTCCTACGTGCAAGCGGAAGGCTTTGCCTCCGGTGAACTGAAGCACGGGACGATTGCCCTGATCGAAAAGGACACCCCGGTCATCGGGATCATCACCCAGGACCGGACTGCCGGCCTGACGCGGAGCAACCTGGAAGAAACGGCCGCCCGTGGCGCCAACGTGCTGACGATCGCCTCCCGTCACCTCGCCAAGGAAGACGACTCGATCATCCTGCCAGACGTTGACGAAATGATCTCGCCGCTGCTGAGCGTGGTCCCGGCCCAACTGCTGGCCTACTACACCAGCCTCGGCAAGGGGCTGGACGTGGACAAGCCGCGCAACCTGGCCAAGAGTGTGACCGTTCAATAAAATTTGCCAACCAAAAAGTTCAGGACGAAATTCTTCGTTCTGAACTTTTTTCTTACGCAAAATTGGCTGACGGTCGCGGGAAAGGGTGGCCAACAAGAGCGGGAGCGCCCTTCGTTCATGCTGGTCCGGGGCGGTGACAACCTTTTTCCTTTTTTATGGAAAAGGAATTGACAATTAAGGGTGGAACCGCTATCATAAAGTCACAAGGTATTAAGTATTTACCTTCTAATCAATTCTCTTTCTCTCTTATGCCGATCACCGTCCTTTTGGCGGTGATTTTGCGTATAATAGGGAAGAAGGGGGATTTTTAGATGAGTCAAACCAACCAACCAGGCACCCTCGACATCATCGAGGAAATTACCAGAACCGACGGCACGAGCTACTTTGAGATCGGCAACATGGTCCACAACGGCCGCGCCGAGCTCGCCGCCGAGCGGGGGTTTATCAAGGAGGTGCGGATCCTCAAGCTCAACATTCCGCACTCGCAAAACGTGATCAAGTACGAGAACTACATCAACGACCACTATACGGTGCAACCGGAGTCGATGGACCACTTCGAGGAGTGGGAGAAGACCCCGGAGATGCAGGAGCTAGTCGGCAAGATCCTCCGCGAAAACCACGTCGCCTAATAATGCGCAAAGGGGTGGGACGGCCAGTCCCAGCCCGTTTTGTTTGAAAACGAAAGGAAACTAACCGTGATTAAGCTAATTGCCCTCGACCTCGACAACACCCTCCTCAATAGCCAAAAGGAGATCAGCCCCGCCAACGAGGCCGCCCTGAAGGCCCTCCACCAGCAGGGAATCAAGGTGGTGCTGTGCACCGGCCGGCCGATCAACGCCATCGGCCACTACCTCGATCAGCTAGGCCTCAACCAAGCCGACGACTTCACGATCACCTTCAACGGCGGCCTGGTGGTCAACAACCAAACCAAGCAGCCCCTCTTTTCCCGCGGGATGACCAAGGACCAGTGGCGGCCGGTCTACGACCACTTCAAGGCCCAGGGCCTGCCGCTGGACGTGCTCGACTTTGAGCGGGTCTACGAGCTGACCGAGCTCAGGCCGTCGCGCTACCGGCAGACGGTCAAGAACATCGAGTTCGTCGACACCAGCTTTGATCAGACCCCGGGCGGTGATCACCAGTACGCCAAGGCGATCCTAGCGGTTGACCCGGCCCGCCTGACCGCCGCCAAGGGCCAGTTGCCGGCTGAAATTACCGACCAGCTCCAGGTGGTCCAGTCCCAGGCCCACATCCTCGAGTTCCTCCCCAAGGGGGTCAACAAGCTAGCCGGGCTGAACCAGCTCCTGGCCCACTTCAACCTGACGACGGCCAACCTGATGGCCTTTGGCGACGCCGACAACGACTACGAGATGATTGCCGGGGCCGGCGACGGGGTGGTAATGGCAAACGGCCTCCCGCAGATCAAGGCGGTGGCCGACCACCTGACGGCTAGCAACGACGAGGACGGGGTGGCGGTTTACCTCCACAAGACATTTGCAAACGAACTGTAACAAAGGGCCAAAATTAGCGGCCGGTTGGCGGAAACTTTTCCAATAAAGGACAAAAAGTTACCGTTGACCGGTCTTTTTTCGGGTCCTTTGTGAAGATAAAAACAAAATTTAAGGGCCACCGAAGTTGGCGTGAGCGTGCGCCTTTGCCCGTTCTTTTCATATGATTTTCATGCCAATGTTACGAAAAATTACAAATGGTTGCGCTCGGTCGGGCGAAAAGCAACCCGCCTGTTATCTGGTGGTAATATTGGCCGGTTATTATAGTAACCGTTGAATGAAATGCACGAACTAAGTAAAGGATGGTTTTACAACCCTATGTTAAAGAAAAGTATGTTAACTACTGCCGCAACGCTTGGGATCGCTACGATGGGGGTCGCTGCTGGGACGGCGGTTGCCAACGCCGACACGACCTACACGGTGCAAGCGGGGGACACGCTGTCCAAGATTTCGCACAAGTTTGCGAACGACAACAGTCTCGTTAACAAGCTGGCCCAAGACAACAACATCCAAAACAAGGACCTGATCTACGTGGGGCAACAACTCACGATCAAGGACGGTAACGACTCCGCCGCTACCACCACTTCTGCCGCCGCCGCAACCAGCGCAAGTAGCGCAACGAGCGCCGCTGCCTCGGCAAGCGACCAAAGCACCACCCAGGCGGCCAGTGCTGCCAGCGCCGCCAGCGCCCAAACTAGCGCCGCAAGCAGCCAGGCTTCGACCACCACTTCCTCGACTTACACTTCCTCCGTTTCCGGGAGTGAAGCAGCCGCCAAGGAATGGATCGCCAACCGCGAATCCGGTGGTTCCTACACCGCTCAAAACGGCCAGTACTACGGCCGTTACCAACTGAGCCTCTCCTACCTGGGCGGCGACCTGTCGGCAGCGAACCAAGAAAAGGTGGCTGACCAATACGTGGCCAGCCGCTACGGTTCCTGGACGGCCGCAATGGCCTTCTGGCAGGCCAACGGTTGGTACTAATCCAACCCCCAATTAGTTGATAAAAACGCCGACGCGCATGCGTCGGCGTTTTTGCGTGCCCTTGCCCCCGGTGGTAATCGGCGTATAATGGGACCAAACTTTTCGAGGTGATTCAAATGGACATTAGCTTTCGCCGCGCCACCGCGGCCGACCTGCCGGCCATCGTGGCCATCTACAACCAGGTGATCGATCTCCACACGGTGACCGCCGACCTGGCCCCGGTGACGGTGGCCGACCGCCGGGACTGGTTTGCCGCCTTTGACGACCACCACCCGCTCTGGGTGGCCACTAATTCGGCCGGGCAGGTGGTTGGCTGGGTTGGCCTGGAACCCTTCTACGGCCGCGCCGCCTACCAGGCAACCGCCGAGATTGCGATCTACTTTGACCGCGCCTGCCACCACCAGGGGCTGGGAACCCGGGCGCTGGAGTGGGTCGAGGGGCGACTGACGGCCTGCCAGCTGACGGCGGTCGTCGCCTACATCTTTGGCGACAACCGGCCCAGCCTTGGCCTCTTCAAGAAGTTTGGCTACCGGGAGTGGGGACGCTTGCTGCGGGTGGCCACCCTGGCCGGCCGCGACCAGGACCTGGTGATCATGGGCAAGCGCTACGACCAATAAAGGCAAAGCAAAACGGCGTCCGGTCGGGGAAAATCCCGGCCGGGCGCCGTTCTTGTTATTTAAAGCGGGAAATTTCCCGGGAAATAATCAGTCGACCGACTTGAGCGCATCGAGCATGGCGACCGTCCGGATCTGGTGGTGGATCACCAGGGCGAGGGCGGCGGTGATCACGGCCGGAATCAGGGCGGAGAAGCAGAAGTTAGCCACCGTCATCGTCGGGTCAAACATCGCGTAGGTCGGCGGCAGGGCGGTGATGATGAAGGTGTGGAGCCCCTTGCCGAGCAGGAAGCCAACCAGGATGCCGAGCAGGGAGAGGACGATCGTTTCCCGGTAGATGTACATCGTGACTTCGCCGTCGTAGAAGCCGAGCACCTTGATCGTCGAGAGCTCGCGCATCCGCTCGGCGACGTTGATGTTGGTCAGGTTGTAAATTACCACCAGGGCGAGGATCGTCGCCAGGGCGATCAGGATCCAGATGACCTGGCCGAGGCTATCCATGATCGTGTTGATCGTCTTCTTGTTGCTGGTGTTTTCGTTGATCGTTTGCAGGGCCCCGGAGGCCATCAGCTTGGCGGCCGTCTTCTGCAGGCGGCTGCCGCTGCCGTGCTTTAAGGTGATCAGCTCAGCGTTGCTGGAATAGTGGCGGTGGAAGTAGTGGTAATACTCGTGCTTGTTCATCAGCAAGAAGTGGCCCATGTACATCTCGGTGATCCCGGCGACCTTGAAGCGGTGCCAGTGGCCGTTGCTATCCTTGAGGCGGATCTTATCGCCGACCGCGACCTTGGCGAGCTTGGCCAGCTTCTCGGAGATGACCACCCCGTGGTTGGAGAGGGTAAGCTTCTTGTTCGGGGTCCGTTGGGTGAGGGTCAGGTACTTCTTCAGGGCGCTAGTCGACCGGGGCACGATCATCGTGACTGACTGGGTCTGCGGGTCACTGCTGAAGCGGCGGGTCAGCGTGGCGGTGTGGACGCTGGTGTGGCGCTTGACGTTGCTGCTCTTCAGGGCCGCGGCCAGCTTGCTTTCCTGCTGGCTGGTCAGCTTACTCTTCTTGACTGCCAGCAGGTCGTAGCGGATGATGTGCTCGTACTGCTGGGTCGAAATCCCACTCAGCGAGTCGCGGATCCCAAAGCCCATCACCAACAGGCCGGTACAGCCGGCGACGCCGAAGATCGTCATCAGCATCCGCGTCTTGTAGCGGAAGAGGTTGCGGGCGGTCACCTTGGCGTTGAAGGAGAGGTGGCGCCAGAGCGGGGTGACGCGCTCGAGCATGATCCGGGCCCCGCCCTTCGGTGGCTTGGGCAAGAGGAGGCTGGCCGGCACTTCGCGGGCGTCCTGGTGGAGGGCCCAGAGGGCGGCCAGGGTGGTCGAGGCAATCGCGATCGCCAGGGTGACCAGCAGCCAGGTCCAGGAGAAGTTCAGCGTCAGCTTGGTGATGGTCGAGTTGGCCGCGTAGGCGTTGAAGATCACCCGTGGCAACAGCCAGAAGCCGCCGGCCGCCCCGAGCAGGGTCCCGCCGGTGGCCGCCAGCAGGCTATAGAGGACGAACTTCTTGGCGACGTCGGCGTTAGAGTAGCCGAGCGCCTTGAGGGTCCCGATGGCGATCCGCTCCTCCTCCACGAAGCGGGTCATCGTGGTCAGGGCCACCAGGGCGGCGATGGCAAACATCAGCACCGGGAAGATGTTTGCCAGGATGTCAACCCGCTCGGCGTTGGACCGGTAGACCGCGTAGCCAGGGTTCTCCTCGCGGGTGTTGACGGTGTAGGTCGGCTTGCCGGTCTGCTTGAGGGTGGTGAGAGTAGCTGAGAGTTGCTTGGCCTGGCTGGCGGCGGCGCTGCTGGTGGCCGCCAGCGCCTTGGCCTGGGTCAGGGCCGCTTCCAGCTGCTTGATTTGCTTTTGCCGGGCCCGCCAGCGCTTGGCCCGGTGGCGGTTGAGGGCCGTCTGCAGCTGGGATTGCTTGTGGTTAACCAGGTGCTGGTAGCGGGTCGAGAAGGGGTTCAGCTTGGCGGTGGCGGTGAAGCTGACCCGGGCGATCGTCGGCGTCGAGCTGGTGAAGGCACTCTTGGTGACGATTGCCACCCCGGTCAGCTGGCCGGTGCCAACGGTCGTCTGGCCGATGTTGAAGCGGTCGAGGTACTCGCTGGCGCGGACGAAGCCAACCACCTTGAAGCGGCGGTGCTTGAGGCTGCCGGCGGTCTTCAGGGTGATCGTCTCCCCCTGGTGGTACTTGCCCTTCAGCAGGTAGGAGAGGGCGATTTCGTTGCTCTCCTTGGGCAGGCGGCCGCTGACCAGCTGGCTGGTGGACAGCTTGCTGGTCTTGGACATGATCCGCAGCGACCGCCGGCTCCCGGAGAGCTGACTGTCCTGCAGGGAGCCAAATTCAACCGTCTTGACCCCGGCCAGGTGCTTGATCGTCCTTTGGTCGGCCTTGGACAGCCCATAGTTGCTGGTGATGGACAGGTCGGCCAGCTTGGTCTGGCGGTAGAAGTCGGTGGCCGCTTGGCGCATGTCGGGCCCGGTCAGCTTGAGGCCGACCAGGGCAAAGGCGCTGACCGCCATCAGCAAGAAGATGGCGATGAAGCGGCCGAGCGAGCGGGGGATTGCCTGCCAGGCGTCCTTCCACAAGAGGTGTTTCTTCATTTGAATTCACCTACCATTCAATCGTGGCGATGTCGGCCGGGTGCGGGTTGCGCTTGCTCTCGGTCAGGCGGCCGTCGTGGATCTTCAGCACCTGATCGCCGATCGGGGCGATCGCCGCGTTGTGGGTGACGATGATCACCGTCGCCCCCTGCTTGCGGCTCATGTCCTGGAGAATCTGGAGGACCTGCTTGCCAGTTTGGTAGTCGAGCGCCCCGGTTGGCTCGTCGCACAGCAAGAGGGCCGGCTTCTTGGCGATCGCGCGGGCGATTGCCACCCGCTGCTGCTCGCCCCCGGAGAGCTGGGCGGGGAAGTTATCGGCCCGGTCGCTGAGGCCGACCGCCGCCAGCGCCTCGTCGGCCGGCATCGCGTCGGCCACGATCTCACTGGCCAGCTCAACGTTTTCGCGGGCGGTCAGGTTGGGAACCAGGTTGTAGAACTGGAAGACGAAGCCGACCTGGCTCCGCCGGTAGCTAGTCAGCTGCTTGGCCGAATCAGTGGCGATGTCGTGGCCGGCGATGATCACCTGGCCGCTGGTGTTGGTGTCCATCCCGCCGAGGATGTTGAGCAAAGTCGACTTGCCGGCCCCGGACGAGCCGAGGATGATCGCTAGCTCCCCCTGGTCGATCTCAAAGGAAATATCGTGGTTAGCGTCGATGGTCGTATCGCCCATCCGGTAGGTCTTGGTGTTGTGTTTGACTTCGATTAGTGCCATGAGGCCCTCCTTTTTGGTTGGTTTTGCCGGCCGCCGGTGGTAAAATCGGCGGTGGTTAAATCAACACGTTGTTCACTTATCGCCCTTATTATAAGCAATGGCCGGGCAAATCCAATGATCACTTTGCCCGAATCTGTTGAGTTTGGAGGAAAAAGATGCGCACCAACCATTCAAAGGACCGCCTCGAAGCAGCCTTCGTCACCCTCTTGAAAACCACCCCCTACGAGCGGATCACCGTCTCGGCGATCACCCGCCAGGCCAAGGTGAACCGCGGGACCTTCTACCTCAACTACCTTGACAAGGAGGACCTGCGAAGCCAGCTGCTCGACCGCCTCTTTGCCGAGGTCGAGCAGATCCTGACCGCCCGCCCCCTCCCGGCCAACCGAATCGACTGCTTCGACCAGGAAACCCTCGAGCAGATCATCGCCTACGTCCAGGCCAACTTCGCCCTTTTGCGGCCGCTTTTGGCCAGCGACATGCGGCCGCAGATCACCGCCCGGCTCAAGGAGAGCCTAGCGACCATCTTTTCCGCCCGCCAGGTCAACCTCCAGCAAAGCCGGATCCGGCAGCCCTACGCCAACGAGCTGGTCCTCGGCGGAATCGTCACCATCTTCGTCCTCTGGATCGACCGCGACCTAGCCGAGAGCCCGGCCGAGCTGCTGGGAATCATCGAGAAGTACCGCGACCTTTCTCCGGATGCGGTCTACGGGGCAAAGATGGTATAATAGATCGGATTATGCATTCGGCAGAAAATAACTAGAGGAGAACCAGTCTTGGATTTTCAACTTGTTCCGGGGGTTACCGTCCACGTGATGGTCACCCCCCAGTTTAAGCAAACGAAGCTTTTGATTAACTTTTCCCGGCCGCAAACCCGCGAGAACGCGGCGGCCCGCCACCTGCTGGCCAACTTACTGGTGACCAACAGCCACCTCTACCCGAGCCAGACCGCCCTGGCCCGCCACCTGGCCAACCTCTACGGGGCCAGCCTTTCCGGCTACGTGGCCCGGATCGGCCACGCCCACACCGTCCGCCTCAAGGCCAGCTTTGTCAACGAGCACTTCGCCCCGCGCCTCCTGACCGAGATCGTGGCCACCATGCGCGAGCTCCTGTTTGCCCCCAACCTGGTCGGCGACCACTTCGACGAGGAAACCTGGCGCCTCCAGCAGTCCAACCTAATCGCCACCCTCCAGTCCTGGGACGACGACAAGCAGTTCTTTGCCCTCCGCGAACTGGAGCGGCTCTACTACCAAACCGGCTCGGTGATGGAAATCCCCAGCTCGGGGACCCTGGACCAGGCGCGGGCGCTGACCAACGCCGCCACCGTGGCCGCCTACCGGGAAATGCTGGCCGAGGACCAGGTTGACATCTTCGTGATCGGCGCCGTCGACCCCGACCAGGTGGCCGAAAGCCTTCAGCAGCTGCCCTTCACCGCCCGCCAGCCCAAGTTGCCGGAAAACCTCTTCCACAACCAACCGAAAGCCCCGCTCAAGCGCGAGGTGGCCACCCAGCCCCTCCAGCAGGCCCACCTCAACCTGGCCTACCGCCAGCCGGTTTACTTCGGCACCGCCGACTACCCGGCGGCCCTGGTGATGAACGGCCTCCTCGGCGGCAGTCCCTACTCCAAGCTCTTCGTCAACGTCCGCGAAAAGGCCGGCCTCGCCTACTCAGCGGCCAGCAGCCTGCGGCCCTTCTCCGGTCACCTGGTGGTCCAAACCGGGATCAGCGGCGACCAGGCGGCCCGGGTGGAGCAGCTGATTGGCGACCAGGTGGCCGCCATCCAGGCCGGCGACTTTAGCGGCGAGAGCCTGGCCAAGGTCAAGGCCGGCCTCTTGAACCAGTACCGGGCCAGTCAGGACGACCAGAACTACCGCCTCGGCCGCGCCCTCTTGCACACGATGCTCGGCCAGCCGCTCTCGACCGCCTTTCCGGCCCAGCTGGCGGCCGTTACCCCGGCCCAGGTCGCCGCGCTTGCCAAGAAGCTCGACCTGGCCGCCGTCTACCTGTTGAAGGGGGAAGACTAATGCAAAAACGCAGCTTTGATGAATTCAACCAGGTCCTCTACGAAACGACCCTGGAAAACGGCCTGACGGTGCGCCTGATTCCCTTTGCCGGCTTCCACAAGACCTACGCCATCCTGACGACCGACTTCGGCGCCATCGACCGCCAGCTCAACGGCCAGGCCCTGCCGGCCGGGGTGGCCCACTTCCTGGAGCACAAGCTCTTCGAGAAGGCCGATCACGACGCCTTTGACCTCTTCGGCGCCCTCGGGGCGGACTCCAACGCCTTCACCTCCTTTACCCAGACCAGCTACCTCTACTCGACGACCAGCAAGTTCAAGGAGAACCTCAACGTCCTGCTCGACTTCGTGCAGCAGCCCTACTTCACTAACCAGACGGTCGAAAAGGAAATCGGCATTATTTCCCAGGAAATTCGGATGTACAACGACAACCCGGACAGCCGCCTCTACATGGGGATGCTGGGCAACCTCTACCCCAACACTGCCCTGGCCGACGACATTGCCGGCAGCGAGGAGTCGATCAAGCAGATCACCCCGGAGCTGCTCTACCAGGTTCACGCCGCCTGCTACCAGCCGGGCAACCTGACCCTCCAGCTGGCCGGCAACCTCGACCCGGCCGAGATCCTGGAGTGGATCGAGGAAAACCAGGCCAAGAAGCACTTCGCGGCCCCGCAACCGCCGGCGCTTGCGACCGACCTCCACGCCGGCGAGATCCTGTCCTACCGCCGCTTGACGATGCCGGTGGCCCGGCCGAAGGTAATGGTTGGTCTCCGCGGGGCAACTTTGACCGGGAGCCCCCAGGAGCAGCTGAAGGAACAGCTGGCCACCAGCCTGCTCCTGGAGTTGCTCTTTGACGACACCAGCCGCCACTACCAGGAGCTCTACGACCGCGGGATCATCGACGATTCCTTCAGCTTCTCCTACGAGGCCAACCGCGGCTACAACTTTGCCCTTTTAGCGACCGAGACCGACCAGCAGGCGGCCTTCCGCGAGGCGATCGGCCGCCTGGTCGATAACGCCGGGGATGAACTGGTGGCGGCCAAGGACCAGTTCCCGATGGTCAAGAACGCCAGCCTCGGTCACCTGATCGGGGCCCTCGATTCGCCGGAGGCGGTTGTCAACCGCTTCGCCACCCGGGCGACCGGTGAGCTGACGATCTACGACGAGTTGCGCCAGCTCCGCGCCCTGACCTGGGAAGACATTGAAGAAGCCGCCCGCCACTTCATGCTCAAGGACGGCCTGGCGGTCTACGAGATCGACGCCGGCGAGTAGGGGCACCGCCAAGATTTTGGCGAATCTTAACCATTTGTTAAAAAGGGAATGTGCTATACTAGGCAAGGTTTATCTAAGTGAAAGAATCTGAATTGAGGAAATGTCATGAGCGAAAACGAAACCCCGTTGCAAATTGGTAAGCAACTCAAGGATGCCCGGGTAGCCAACGGGTACACCCTGGATGACCTCCAGCAGGCCACCAAGATCCAAAAGCGCTACCTGATCGCAATTGAAGACGAAAAGTTCGACGAGCTGCCGGGAGACTTCTACGTCCGCGCCTTCGTTAAGCAGTACGCCGACACGGTGGGGCTCGACGGCAACGACCTGCTGAAGGAGTACGACGACTACCTGCCAAAGACCAAGACGCCGGAATACTCCGAGCACCTGACCCAGGCGGTCGAAACCCGGACCGGGAACCACCACGTGGCCGCCGACGGCTTCGACCGGGCCCGCAAGTACATCCCGACGGTGATCGTCGGCGCCCTGGTGGTGATCATCCTCGGGGCGATCTGGCTGACGGCAATCGTCAAGAACCACTCCGATTCGGCCACCAAGATCGATTCGAGTTCGGTCTCGGTTTCCGGTGAATCGAGCAAGGCGTCCTCCAAGTCGTCGTCCAGCAGCCAGAAGCTGAACTTCACCACCAGCAGCCGGTCCAGTTCGGCGGTGACCTACACCACCAGCCAGACCCTGAGCAAGGCCACGCCGCTGACGATCAAGGCCGGCTCCAGCTCGCTGAAGACGACGGTGACGGTTGACAGCACCAGCCGGCTGAACAAGGCCCTGGCCGCCAAGAAGACCGGCTCGGTTACCCTGGCCAAGAGCGCCAAGACGATCGTGATCACCCTCGGCTCGGCCAGCGGGGTCACGGTGAAGATCGGCAACCAAACCCTGGACATCACCAACAATAACAAGTACCCGTCCACCAAGACGGTTACCATCAAGCTAGGCTCCAGCTCCACCTCGAGCTCCAGCACCAGTTCGTCGAGCTCCAGCTCTTCATCGTCGAGCTCGTCAAGCTCTTCGAGTTCGTCGACCAGCAGCTCGAGCACGTCGACGGCTTCCTCGTCGAGTTCTTCTGCGTCGAGCACGGCTACTTCAACCTCGACGACGAGCTCTTCGTCATCTAACTAGTTGCTAATTGGAGGGGAAATAGGTTGAACTTACCAAATAAGTTAACCGTCGTTCGGTTAATCATCATTCCGTTTTTCTTGTTGCTGATGGTCCTGCCGCTGGGGTGGGGGACGGTCACCTTCTGGGGGGCAACGGTGCCGCTGGCCCAGTTGCTGGCCACGGTTCTCTTCATCGCCGCCACGATCACCGATAACCTCGACGGCCGGATCGCCCGCCGCGACCACCTGGTGACCAACTTCGGCAAGTTTGCCGACCCGCTGGCCGACAAGCTCCTGGTAATGACCGCCTTCATCGTGCTGACCGCTTCCGGGAGCGTGCCGGCCTGGGTGACGACGATCATCATCTGGCGCGAACTGTCGGTCACCGGCCTACGCCTCTTGATCGTGGAACAAAACGGCCAGGTGATGGCGGCCAAGATGCCGGGGAAGATCAAGACGACCACCCAGTTCATCGCCATCATCTTCTTGCTCTTGCACAACGCGATCTTTGCCATCTGGCACATCCCCTTTGGCGAGATCATGCTCTACATCTGCCTCTTCTTCACCGTTTACTCGGGGGCCGATTACTTCATCAAGAGCCGCGACATCTTCAGCGACGGTTTCAAGTAAGCACAAAAGGTTGGGTTCTAACCCGGCCTTTTTGCGTTTTTGAAAAAATTTTTTGCCCAGCGAGCGAGTATTTTTTGGCAAATCCGCGTATATATAAAGTAGGGGGTAATTTTAGTGGAAGTTGAAATCATTTCGGTCGGCAACGAACTGGTCCTTGGCCAGATCGTCAACACCAATGTTGCCTACCTGGCCGACCAGCTGCGCCAGCTCAACCTGGTTGCCCATTACCAGACGACGGTCGATGACGAGCCGGCCCGGATCGAGGCCGCCCTGAAGACGGCCCGCACCCGCGCCCAGCTGGTCTTTGTCTGCGGCGGCCTCGGCCCGACCGCCGACGACCAGACGATGCCGAGCGTGGCCCGCGGCCTCGGTCGCAAGCTGGTCTTGGATGAGGACCACTGGCAGGCGATCCAACGGCTACTGAAGCAGCGGGCGGCGGGGATGCCGGCGGAGAACATCCGCCAGGCCTACTACATCGAGGGCGGCCAACCCCTGGCCAACCCGGCCGGCCTCGCCCTCGGGGCCCTGGTGACGGTGGGGGAGACGACGGTCGGCGTCCTCCCGGGCCCGCCGCGCGAGTTCAAGGCGATGGTTGACCAGAGCCTGGTGCCGGAACTGAAGCGGCGCTTCCCGGCGGCCAAGCAGGTCACCAGCCGTCTCCTCCACTTCGCCGGCCGGCCGGAATCGCTTCTGATGGACGAAATAACCGCCGTCCTCGGCGACCTGCCGGTGGTGGCCACCTCCTACGTTCAACCGGACGAAATCCAGGTTCGCCTCCGGGTTGATGACCGCCCGGACGCCGCGGCCGCGCCCCTACTGGACCAGGCCACCCGCCGGATCGTGGCCAAGGAGGGCGCCTACTACTTTGGCTCCGGGGAGGGCGTCACCCTGGCCGGCCAGGTGGTTAAGCTATTGGCGGCCGCCAAGCTGACGATCACGGCGGCCGAGAGCCTGACCGGCGGCCTCTTTCAGAGCACCCTCTGCGGGGTGAGCGGGGCCTCGAAGGTCTTTGCCGGCGGCTTCGTGACCTACGCCGCCCGTGCCAAGACCAAGCTGGTCGGCGTGCCGGCCGAACTGATTGCCGAACACGGGGTGGTTTCGGCCGAAACGGCGGCCGCGATGGCCACCGGCGCCCGGGAAACCATCGGCGCCGATCTCGGCGTCGCCTTCACCGGGGTGGCCGGTCCCGACCCGCTGGAGGGCCAGCCGGCCGGCACCGTTTACGTGGCGATTGCCCAGGCCGGCCAGCCGGCAGCGGCCTGGCGGCTTGATTTGGCGGGTTACCGTGGCCGGCAGGTGATTCGCCAACAGAGCGTCACCCGGGTCCTGCTGGCCCTCTACCGGCGCCTGCGAGAAAAAACCGGGAACGCAGATTCGTAGCCGTGGCATTTTTGTTGAAAATTTGGTACGATAAGACCATGGAATTTGAAGAAGGAAGTGAAAACTGTGGCTGACGGAAGAAAAGCGGCCCTCGAAACGGCCTTGAAGAAGATCGAAAAGGACTTCGGTAAGGGCGCCATCATGCGGATGGGCGAGGCGGCTGATACCAAGATTGCAACGGTTTCCAGCGGTTCGCTGGCGATTGACGAGGCCCTCGGGGTTGGGGGCTACCCGCGGGGGCGGATCATCGAAATGTACGGCCCGGAAAGTTCCGGGAAGACGACGGTCGCCCTCCACGCGGTGGCCGAGGTTCAACACGAGGGGGGCACGGCGGCCTACATCGACGCCGAAAACGCCCTCGACCCGGAATACGCCCGGGCCCTCGGGGTGGACATTGATAACCTCCTCCTCTCGCAACCAGACACCGGGGAGCAGGGGCTGCAAATTGCTGACGCCCTGATCTCCAGTGGGGCAATCGACATCGTGGTTGTCGACTCGGTTGCCGCCCTGGTTCCGCGGGCTGAAATCGAAGGCGAAATGGGGGACGCCCACGTTGGTCTCCAGGCCCGCCTGATGTCGCAGGCCCTGCGGAAGCTGTCGGGGACGATCAACCGCACCAAGACGATTGCCATCTTCATCAACCAGATCCGTGAAAAGGTCGGCGTGATGTTCGGGAACCCGGAAACCACCCCGGGGGGCCGGGCGCTCAAGTTCTACTCGACGATCCGGCTGGAAATCCGCCGCGGGGAACCGCTCAAGGATGGCTCCAACGTGATCGGGAACCGGGCCAAGATCAAGGTTGTCAAGAACAAGGTGGCGCCGCCGTTCAAGAAGGCCGAGGTCGACATCATGTACGGCCAGGGGATTTCCAAGATGGGCGAACTGCTCGACATGGCCGCCGAAAAGGACCTGGTCAAGAAGAGCGGGGCCTGGTACTCCTACGGCAACGACCGGATTGGTCAAGGGCGCGAAAACGCCAAGAAGTGGCTGAGTGACCACCCGACGGAAACCGCCGCCCTGATGAAGAAGGTTCGCCAGGCCTACGGAATGGATGCCGCGGATGAAGAGGCGACTGCCGCCTCGGCAGAGGAGGGGAAGGCGACCGCCAAGGCCTCCAAAAGCGGCGCTGCAGGAGCAGCTAAATCTTAAGTTCTAATGCGGAAGCCGGGGCCGGAAGCGGCGCCGGCTTTTTGCTACCGGTCAACTAGCAAAATAGTGCCAGTTGGCAAATTTGTTCGCGGCCAAGCGGCCTGAATATTGACACTGATTTTTCTCCCGTTTAAAATTAAATCTGTACGTGAATTTTCGCGTAATAATTTTAATTTTGCCTCACCAACAACCAATAATAGTTGATGTGATAATGGAGGGAAACGGGATGTTAATCTTACTTACCGCCGTCATCGCTATTGTTGTCGGGATTATTGTCGGTTATGTAATTCAGAAGTCAGTCTTTGAACGTAAGATTACACAAGCGCACAATAGCGCCGAGGAGATCATCGCAAACGCCAAGAAGGAAGCGGCGACGGCCAAGAAGGAGGCCATCCTAGAAGCCAAGGAAGAAAGTCACCGCTACCGCGAGGGGGTTGAACAGGAGCTCACGGGCCGCCGCAAGGAGGTTCAAAAGCAAGAAGAACGCTTGCTCCAACGGGAAACCACCATGGATCGCAAGGATAGTCTCCTTGAACATCGAGAAAATGCTATTAGTTCTCGCGAACGGAAATTAGACCAGCGAAACGAGCAAATTCAAAAGGATCAACAACAAGTAGCAGAATTGATTCAGGCCCAGCAAGCAAAGCTTGAGGAAGTGGCCCAACTGACCCACGACCAGGCCCGCGAGCAACTGCTGAATCAATTAAAAGACGAGCTGAAAATTGAGCGGGAAACCATGATCAGGGACAGCGAGCAGGAGGCCCAACTGGTGGCCGACCGCAAGGCCAAGGAAATGGTCGTCGAGGCCATCCAACGCTCGGCGGCCGACATGGTCTCCGAGGCCACCGTCTCGGTGGTGAACCTGCCAAACGACGAGATGAAGGGCCGGATCATCGGCCGCGAGGGGCGCAACATTCGCACCCTGGAAACTTTGACCGGGATCGACCTGATCATCGACGACACGCCGGAAGCGGTCGTCTTGTCCGGCTTTGATCCGGTTCGCCGCGAAATCGCCAAGATGGCCCTTGAGCACCTGATCCAGGACGGCCGGATTCACCCGGCCCGGATCGAAGAGGCGGTCGAAAAGGCGCAAAAGGACATGGACGCCCACCTACGCGAGCTCGGTGAGCAAACCGTCTTTGACCTCGGCCTCCACTCGATTCACCCGGACCTGATCAAGACGATCGGCCGGATGCAGTACCGGACCAGCTACGGGCAAAACGTTCTTCAGCACTCGATCGAGGTTGCCAAGCTCGCCGGCATCATGGCCGCCGAACTCGGCGAGGACGTCACGATGGCCAAGCGGGCCGGCCTCTTGCACGACATCGGCAAGGCGATCGACCACGAGGTGGACGGCTCCCACGTTGAACTGGGGGTTGAGCTGACCCGCAAGTACAAGGAAAGCAACGTCGTGATCAACACGATTGCTTCCCACCACGGCGACGTGCCGGCCACTTCGGTGATTGCTGTCCTCGTGCAGGCGGCCGACGCCATTTCCGGGGCCCGGCCGGGCGCGCGGAGCGAATCGCTGGAGCAATACATCCAGCGGCTCAAGCAGCTGGAGGCAATCGCCAACCAGCACGCCGGCGTCGACCACAGCTTCGCCATCCAGGCCGGTCGCGAACTGCGGGTGATCGTCAAGCCAACCAAGGTCAACGATCGCCAGGCCGCGACCCTGGCCCACGACGTCAAGCAGGAAATCGAAGACCAGCTCGACTACCCGGGCCACATCAAGGTCACGGTGATCCGCGAGGTGCGGGCGGTCGACTACGCCAAGTAAATTTGCAATCATTCGTTTAGTTTTCAAAAAGGGGCTGGGGAGTTTTCTCAGCCTCTTTTCAACCATAAAGGGAGGAAATTGTGGCAAAGGCAAAGCAAACCCCAATGATGGCACAGTACCAGGCGGTCAAGGACCAGTACCCGGACGCCTTTCTCTTCTACCGCCTCGGTGACTTTTACGAGCTCTTCAACGAGGACGCGGTCAAGGGGGCCCAGCTACTGGAATTGACCCTGACCACCCGCAACCACAGCGCCGCCAACCCGATTCCGATGTGCGGGGTTCCCCACCGGGCGGTTGAAAGCTACGTCGACATCCTGATCGACAAGGGCTACAAGGTGGCCATCTGCGAGCAGATGGAGGACCCCAAGAAGGCCAAGGGGATGGTCAAGCGGGCGGTTACCCGTCTGGTGACCCCGGGGACCAAGATGGACCTCAAGGGGGATGCCGCCCAGGTCAACAACTACCTGACCGCCGTTCTGCCGGTGGACGACCACTTCACCCTCGCCTACGCCGACCTGTCGACCGGGGAGGTGAAGGTCACCACCCTCAAGAACCAAGCGGCGGTCGAAAACGAGCTGATCAACCTCCAGACCCGCGAAGTCGTCTACCAGGATGACCTGCCGGCCGCCCTGGTGGCCCACTTAAAGAAGCGCAACCTCCTCTTGTCCCACCAGGGACCGGTGGCCAACCAGGCCGAGATCAGCTACCTCACCCAGGAGCTGACCGCCCCGGGCGAAATCGCCGCCGTCACCGTCCTGGTTGGCTACCTGCTGGCCACCCAGAAGCGGGCCCTGGCCCACCTGCAAGTGGCCCGCGCCTACGAGCTGAGTTCCTACCTCAAGATCGACCACGCCTCCAAGGCCAACCTTGAGCTGATGGTCAACCTGCGCAGCGGCAAGCGGCAGGGGACCTTGGCCTGGCTGCTCGACGCCACCAAGACGGCGATGGGCAGCCGCCTGCTCAAGCGCTGGATCGACCGGCCGCTGATCGACCGCGACCAGATCACCGCCCGCCAGGACAAGGTGGCCGCCCTGCTCGACCACTACTTCGAGCGCAGCAACCTCCAGGAGGAGCTGACCAAGGTGTACGACCTGGAGCGGCTGGCCGGCCGGGTGGCCTACGGTAGCGTCAACGGCCGCGATTTGATCCAGCTTCAGACCTCCCTTCAGCAGGTGCCCAAGATCAAGTACACCCTCGAGACCCTCGGCGCCCCGGTCTTCGACGAGCTGGTGGCCGGCCTCGACCCGCTGGACGACATCGCCGGCCTGATCGAGCAGGCGATCGTCGCCGAGCCACCGATCGCCGTCACCGACGGCGGGGTAATCAAGCCCGGCTACAACGACCAGCTTGATCAGTACCGCGACGCGATGAACAACGGCAAGCAGTGGATCGCCGACCTCCAGGAAAAGGAGCGCCAGGCGACCGGGATCAGCAACCTCAAGATCGGCTACAACCACGTCTTCGGCTACTACATCGAGGTCACCAAGGCCAACATCGCCAAGCTGCCGGCCGACCGCTACGAGCGCAAGCAGACCCTGGTCAACGCCGAGCGCTTCTCAACCCCGGAACTGAAGGAGAAGGAGGCCCTGATTCTCGGCGCCCAGGAGAAGTCGGTCGCCCTCGAATACGATCTCTTCGTGGCGGTCCGCGACCAGGTGAAGCAGGAAATCGGCCGCCTCCAGGACCTGGCGGCCAAGCTGGCCGAGCTCGACGTCCTGCAAAGCTTTGCCGTCGTCAGCGAGGACTACCACTTCACCCGGCCGACCCTCAGCAGCGGCCACGAGCTCAAGATCACCGCCGGCCGCCACCCGGTGGTCGAAAAGTTCCTCGGCCACCAGGAGTACGTGCCAAACGACGTGGTGATGGACCCGGAGACGACCATTCTTTTGATCACCGGGCCCAACATGTCGGGGAAGAGCACCTACATGCGCCAGCTGGCCCTGATCGCGGTGATGGCCCAGGTCGGCTGCTTCGTGCCGGCCAGCGCCGCCACCCTGCCGATCTTTGACCAGATCTTCACCCGGATCGGCGCCGCCGACGACCTGATCTCCGGCGAGAGCACCTTCATGGTCGAGATGATGGAGGCCAACAACGCCCTGCAAAACGCCACCGCCAACTCGCTGATCCTCTTCGATGAGATCGGCCGCGGGACGGCGACCTACGACGGGATGGCCCTGGCCCAGGCGATCATCGAGTACGTTCACGACCACGTCCACGCCAAGACCCTCTTTTCGACCCACTACCACGAGCTGACCGCCCTCGACCAGCGGCTGCCCCAGCTCAAGAACGTCCACGTCGGCGCCAGCGAGGAGAACGGCGAGCTGGTCTTCCTGCACAAGGTGGAGGCCGGCCCGGCCGACAAGTCCTACGGGATCCACGTCGCCAAGCTAGCCGGCCTGCCGGACGATCTCCTGACCCGGGCCGACACGATCCTCCACCAATTGGAGGGGGAAGCGACCTCGCAACCGGCCGCGGTCGCCGAAAGCGCGGCCCCGGAAAGTGCCGCCCCGGCCCCGTCCGCAGAGAGTCTGGCTCCGGAGACCCCGGTCCTCGGCGAGGAGCCGGGCGGCCAGCTCGACCTCTTCGGCCCGGTGCCGACCGCCCCTAAGCCGCGGGCCAAGAAGGACGACCAGGTCCTCAAGCAACTGCGCGAGCTCGACCTGATGGGGATGACCCCGATGGCGGTGATGAACCAGGTCTACAAGTGGCAACAGAAGTTAAGGTAGGTGAATGCGGATGGCTGAAATTCATGAACTGCCGGCGGTCCTAGCCGACCAGATCGCGGCCGGGGAGGTGATCGAGCGGCCGGCCTCGGTGGTCAAGGAACTGGTGGAAAACGCCCTCGATGCCCACAGCAAGCGGATCGACGTCCTGGTCAAGGCGGCCGGGCTGGAGGAAATCCGGGTGATCGACGACGGCGAGGGGATCGCCCGCGACCAGGTGCCGCTGGCCTTCAAGCGCCACGCCACCAGCAAGATCCGCTCCAAGCAGGAGCTCTTCCGCGTCCAGACGATGGGCTTTCGCGGCGAGGCCCTGCCCAGCATCGCCTCGGTGGCCGACCTGGTGATGGTCACCGCCACCGCCAGCGGGGCCGGCACCTACTACCACCTGCGCGGCGGCCAGGTCGAAGAGGAGAAGCCGGCCCAGTCGCGGCCCGGCACCGACGTTACCGTCAAGCACCTCTTCTACAATACCCCGGCCCGGCTCAAGTACCTCAAGGCACCGCAGACCGAGCTCGGCTGGATCGTTGACATCATCCACCGCCTGGCCCTGGCCAACCCGGCCGTTGCCATCAGCCTGACCAACGACAAGAAGGAACTTTTCCGCTCGGCCGGCAACGGCAACCGCCTCCAGGTGATCGCCGCCATTTACGGCAACAGCGCCGCCAAGAAGATGGTCAAGATCGAGGCGGCCGACGACGACTTCGCCGTTTCGGGCTACGTTTCCCTGCCGGAACTGACCCGGGCCGGCCGCAAGTACCAGACCCTTTTGATCAACCACCGCTACGTCCGTAGCTTCGCCCTCAGCAAGGCCCTGATCGCCGGCTACGGCTCCAAGCTGATGGTCGGCCGCTATCCGCTGGCGGTGGTCGAGATCGACCTCGATCCGCTGCTGGTGGACGTCAACGTCCACCCGGCCAAGCGCGAGGTCCGCCTAAGTAAGGAGGACCAGCTGGCCGGCCTGCTGGCCCAGGCGATCAGCGACCGCCTGAGCCAGCAAAACCTGATCCCCGACGTCGGCGAAAAGGCCAGCCAGCTACTAGAAAAGCACCGGCCGCTGGTCAAGGAGGAGCCGAGCGCCTACCAGGAAGCGGCCCACCAACCTACTAGTCAGCCGGTCGCCCCAGCGGAGGCGGCCCCCCAGCCGGTAACCCCGGCCGCGCCGGCCAGCGAGGCGGCGCCGATCATCATCCACGCCGCCAGCGAGCTCGCCTCGCCGGCGGTGGCCGCCTTCGACGCCAAGTACCGCGACCAGGGACAAGTACTGCCCTTTGCCGGCCAGCCCGTCCCGGCCAGCGCCCAACTGGCGGCCCCCCAGCCGCAAACGGTCGAGCAGGCGACCCTGCCGATCGATGACACTGGCGACGAGGCCAGCCAGCGCTTCCCCGACCTGACCTACATCGGCCAGCTCCAGGGGACCTTCCTCCTCGCCCAGGCCTCCGATGGCCTCTACATCATCGACCAGCACGCCGCCCAGGAGCGGATCAACTACGAGCGCTTCCGCAAGGAGATCGGCGAGGTCGGGGCGGCCCAGCAGAACTTCCTGACCCCGCTGGTGCTCAACTACTCGCTGACCGACGCCCTGAAGATCAAGGATCACCTGGCCACCCTGGCCGGGGCCGGCCTGAAGCTGGAGCCCTTTGGCCAGAACAGCTTCTTGATTGGCAGTCACCCGGCCTGGTTCGTGGCCGGCCAGGAGGAGGACACGATCCGCGAAATGGTCGACTGGTTGCTATGCGACGGCCGCTTGACGGTGGCCGCCTTCCGCGCCAAGACGGCGATCATGATGAGCTGCAAGCGGGCAATCAAGGCCAACCACCACCTGACCAGCCAAGAGGCGGTCGCCCTGCTGAACCGCCTGCCCGAGTGCGAGAACCCCTTCAACTGCCCCCACGGCCGGCCGGTCCTGATCCACTTCACCGACCGCGACCTGGAGAAGATGTTCAAGCGGATCCAGGAGAGTCACGAACCTTTTGCCGGCGAGTTTGACGATCACGAGGACTAGCTGAGTAGTTTTCTATGATGGCAGTGGAAGATTAGAAAAAGTCACGCGAACAGAAAGGATAAACCAGTGTACGAATACCTAAACGGCAAGATTGCCGCCGTCACCCCGACCTTCATCGTGGTCGACGTCAACGGCGTCGGCTACCAGGTGGCGGTGGCCAACCCCTACGCCTACGAGCAGGGGGAGGACCTGGTCAAGGTCTACGTCTACCAGGCGGTCAAGGAAGACAGCCTGACCCTGTACGGTTTCAAGGATCCCAAGGAAAAGCAGCTCTTTGAAAAGCTGCTCGGCGTTTCCGGGATCGGGCCGAAGAGCGCCCTGGCCATCCTGGCCAACCCCGACCACCAGGCGCTGGTGCGGGCGATCGGCGAAAACGACGTCGGCTACCTCTCCAAGTTCCCGGGGATCGGCAAGAAGACGGCCTCGCGGATCGTGGTCGAGTTGCAAGACAAGGTCGACAGCCTCTGGCAGTCCGACGACCTGCTGGCCAACTTCACCGCCCCGGCTCCGACCAAGGCAAGTCCGGCCCTGGCCGACGCCCTGGCGGCCCTGCAGGCGCTGGGTTACTCCGAGCGCGAGGTCAAGAAGGTGAAAAAGGAACTCGAAAAGGGGAACGAGAAAACGACCGACGAGTACCTGCGCCAGGGGCTGCGGCTGCTGAGCTAGGCTCCACGGCATGAGAAAGAAGCAATTTGGATAAGGAGGGAATGCAATGGCGAGTGATGAACACGGGGTGATGACCCCCGGCCTCGACGGCACCGCCGAGGGCCAACTGGAAGTCAGTCTCCGCCCCAAGACCCTGGCCACCTACATCGGCCAGGAGAAGATCCGCCACGAACTGGGGGTCTACATCAAGGCGGCCAAGGCCCGCGAAGAGGCCCTCGACCACGTGCTCTTGTACGGGCCACCGGGCCTGGGGAAGACGACGCTGGCGATGGTGATCGCCAACGAAATGGGGGTCGGCATCAAGACCACCTCCGGGCCGGCGATCGAAAAACCGGGGGACCTGGTGGCCCTCTTAAACGAGCTCCAGCCCGGCGACGTCCTCTTCATCGACGAGATCCACCGCCTGCCAAAGGTGATCGAGGAAATGCTCTACTCGGCGATGGAGGACTTCTTCATCGACATCGTTGTCGGCGAGGGGCCGACCTCCCACCCGGTCCACTTTCCGCTGCCGCCCTTCACCCTGGTGGGGGCAACCACCCGGGTCGGTCAGCTGACGGCGCCTTTGCGGGATCGCTTCGGGATCGTCGAGCGGCTCAACTACTACACCCCCGACGAACTGGGCCAGATCATCAACCGCAGTGCCCAGATCTTTGCGACCGCCATCGACGCGGCCGGGGCCAAGGAACTGGCCTGGCGTTCGCGGGGGACGCCGCGGATTGCCAACCGCCTCTTAAAGCGGGTCCGTGACTTCGCCCAGGTGGCCGGCAAGCAGGCAATCGACCGCGAGAGCGTCAACCAGGCCCTGACCCTGCTCGACGTCGACCAGCGGGGGCTCGACGCCACCGACCGCAAGCTCTTGCTGACGATGATCAACTACTACGGCGGCGGCCCGGTCGGCGTCAAGACCCTGGCCGCCAACATCGGCGAGGAGGCGGGAACGATCGAGGAGGTCTACGAACCCTACCTCCTGCAGATCGGCTTCATTTCGCGGACCCCGCGCGGCCGGGTGGCCACCGCGGCGGCCTACGACCACCTCGGGATTCCCTTTGAAAAGGAGGGCAAGCAATGAGCGAACTGGTACCCTACCTGCAGGCGGCCCAGCTCCCCCTACGGCCGGACGACCTGGTGGCGGCCGGGATTGGCCGCCTGGCGGTCAACCTAACCGACTACCGGCGCCAGCCGGGTTTTGACCAGGTCGCGGCCCGCGGCGGCCTCAAGCGGGTTCTGAACTGGGATGGTGACCTAATTAGCTTTGCCGGCGACTTCGGCGAGCTGACCAGGGTCAAGAAGAACCTGGCCACGGTCGGCGTTCACTACCAGGACCCGCAGACGGCGGCCAAGTTGACCCTCACCGCTGACCAGGCGGCCGAATGGCAGGTGGCGGTGGGGGACTGCCGGCCGGTGGCCCTCTTCGCCCCGGCCGCCTACTACGCCCCGGTCGACGACCTCAAGCGAGCCCAGGAGGCCAATGCCAGCTGGGCGCGGGCTTTGCCGGCCGGCGGCCTTTATCCGGTGATCGGCGGCGGCCTGCGGGCCCTGCGGGAAGCCAGCATCGCCGCCGTCCCCGCCGGCTGCGACTACCTGATCGCCAACTTGCCGCCGGAGGAGGAGTTCGCCGAGTGGCAGCGGGTGGTCGACCTGACCCTTGAATTGCTACCGCAGGGCGCCAAGGTGGCGATCGTCGCCCGCAACCCGGCCGAGCTTCGCCACGCCGCCAGCCGCCAGATCGACTGGCTGATCAGTGCTTGGCCAATCAAGGCCGGCCTGGCCGGCAAGGCCCTGGTCAAGGGGGAAGTGGTCAACCTCCGCCACCAGGAGGCGGCCGACGACTTTGCTCCCTTGCAGGCGGACTGCCCCTGCCCGGCCTGCGCCGGCTACCAGCGGGCCACTCTCCACCAGCTCCTGCACGAGCGGGTGCCGCTGGGCGGCGAACTGCTGGCCCTGCACAACCTGACCCAGCTGGCCCGTCGCCTGGCAGAAGAAGCTTGTTGATACCTTCACTTTTATGCAGTTTTCTGGTATCGTTAAACAAGTAAGTACGCGCACAGAAAGGAAGAACTCTTTTGAAAAGCTCTGGAATGTCAAGTATCCTGTTGATTGTTTTGATGGTGGTCCTGATGTACTTCTTCATGATCCGGCCCCAACAAAAGCAACAAAAGAAGCACCAAGCAATGATGAGCAAGCTCAAGCCGGGCGACGAAGTGGTTACCATCGGCCGCCTGCACGGGGTGGTTTCCGAGGTTGACCTGAAGAAGCGGACCGTCACCCTGGACTGCGAGGGCGTTTACCTGGTCTTCGACCTCGGTGCCATCCAACGGGTGGAAAACCAGGCGGCCGAACCGGCCAGCGCGGCCAGCGACGAGGCGGCCGCAAGCGAGGCCCCGGCAGAAGAATCCGCTGCCCCGGCCGACAGCGCTAGTGCGGCGGACCAAGCCGACAGTGCCGCCACCAGCGAAGAGGCCAGTGACGCGGCCCCGGCCGAAGAGGCAACCAGCGAGGCGGCTGCCGACGAGGCCAAGGCCGACAAGTAAGCATAAAAAAAACGGGCGAGGCGCCCGTTTTTCTTTTGGCCGCAAAGTTTGGTATACTAAATTAGTTACAACCCCGGCTGGCCGGGGGGCGAAGAAAGGATCCCAGCATGGACGAACAGAGCGCAATTTTTAAGCAGATTGAAAAATATTCCAAGATCATCATTCACCGCCACCAGCGGCCCGACCCGGACGCGATTGGCTCCCAGGTCGGCCTGGCCGAAATCATCAAGGCCTCCTTCCCCTACAAGGAGGTCTACGTGGTCGGCAAGGAGATCCCGAGCCTCTCCTGGATTGGCCAGATGGACGACCTGGCCAGCCGCGACTACGCCAACGCCCTGGTGATCGTGACCGACACCGCCAACGCCCCGCGGATTGACGACCGCCGCTTCGACAACGGCAGTGAGCTGATCAAGATCGACCACCACCCCAACGACGAGCCCTTCGGCGACCTGATGTGGGTCAACGACCAGGCCTCGAGCACCTCGGAAATGATCTACGACTTCTACCAGCGCTTCAGCAAGCAGCTGACCCTGCCGAAGAAGGCGGCCAACGCCCTCTACGCCGGGATCATCGGCGACACCGGCCGCTTCCTCTACCCGGCCACGACCGCGCGGACGATGCTGGTCGCCGGCGCCCTGATGGCGGCCGGGGCCGAGGCGGCCAAAATTGGCAAGCGGGAAAACGAGATCAGCCTGCCGGTGGCCCGCCTGTCGGCCTACGTCTACCAGCACCTCCAGATCAAGGAGGGGGCCGGCTACCTGATCCTAGAGCAGGAAACCCTCGATGAATTTGGCCTGACCGAGGCCGGCACCTCGGCGATCGTTTCCCTGCCGGGCCGGCTGAGCGAGGTCCAGGCCTGGGCGATCTTCGTCGTTCAGGGGGATGGGCACTACCGGGTCCGCCTGCGGTCGAAGGGGCCGGTGATTAACGAACTGGCAAAGCGCCACGGCGGCGGCGGCCACCCGCTGGCCAGCGGTGCCCAGGCGGCCGACCACCAGGAAATCGAGCAAATCATTGGCGAGCTGCGCGCGCTGACCAAGGAAAAGTAGGGGATCGCTAGCGCCGCGCCCACAGAAAGGAAAGAGGAATGACCACATTTAACGAACTGAAGCTGGCCGACTGGCTGGCACCGGCCATCGCCGACCTTGGCTTTGAGGAACCAACCGCCGTTCAGGCCCGGGTGATCCCGCTGGTGCTGAAGGGCAAGAGCGTCGTCGGCCAATCGCAAACCGGGAGCGGGAAGACCCACGCCTTCTTGCTGCCGCTCTTTTCCCAGTTGGACCCGGCCAAGCAGGAGGTCCAGGTGGTTATCACCACCCCGAGCCGGGAGCTGGCGGCCCAGATCGCGGCGGCGGCCAAGCAGCTGAACCGCTTTGCCCCGACCCCCTTTACCATCCACAACTACGTCGGCGGGACCGACAAGCAGCACCAGCTCGACCAGCTGGCCCGCAAGCAACCCCAGGTGGTGATCGGCACCCCGGGGCGGATCCTCGACTTGATCAAGGCCCAGGCGCTCGACATTCACCTGGCGACCCGCTTCGTGATTGACGAGGCCGACATGACTTTGGACATGGGCTTCTTGACCCAGGTCGACCAGATCGCCGCCCACTTCCCGAGCGACCTCCAGATGCTGGTCTTCTCGGCCACCATCCCGCAGGGGCTACGGCCGTTTTTGAAGAAGTACCTGGAGAACCCGGTGGTTGAGGAAATCCCGACCGAGACGGTGATCAACCCGAACGTCGAGAACTGGCTGCTGTCGACCAAGGGCCGCGACAAGAACGAGCTCGTTTACCAGCTGCTGACGATGGGCGAACCCTTCCTGGCCCTGGTCTTTGCCAACACCCGCGAGCGGGCCGAGCAGCTTCACGCCTACCTGCTGAACCAGGGGCTGAAGGTCGCCCTGGTCCACGGGGGGCTGGCGCCGCGAGAACGCCGCAAGACGATGCGCCAGATCCGCAGCATGGACTACCAGTACATCGTGGCCACCGACCTGGCGGCCCGTGGGATTGACCTGACCGGGGTTTCCTTGGTGATCAACGACGACATCCCGACCGACCTCGAGTACTTCGTTCACCGGGTGGGCCGGACCGGCCGCGGCAAGCTCAAGGGGACGGCGATCACCCTCTACGCCCCGGCCGAAGACGACCTGGTGGCCAAGCTCGAGGAGCGGGGGATCAAGTTTATCCCGAAGACGATCAAGAACGGCCGGGTGGAAACCACTTACGACCGCAACCGCCGTCAGCACTACCGCCGGCGCAAGGCCGCCCTCGACCCGAGCCTGAAGGGCTTTGTCAAGAAGACCAAGAAGACGGTCAAGCCGGGCTACAAGAAGCGGATCAAGTCCAAGATTAAAGAAGACGAGCGGCAAAAGGCCAAGCAGGAGCTGCGCCACAAGCAGCGCAAGGCCAAGCGGGCCCGTCAAAAGCAGCACCGCCTCGAACGGGCGCGGCAGAAGAATGGCCGTTGATTTTCCCGGGAACTGACGGTATAATGCTAGGTGTTTGGGACATGACCGGGGGTTCTCCCGGGGAAAGCGACCCGTTGGTAGGTGTGAAACGGGGCCGGCGCTTCCGGTTGCTCCCCAAGTAAAATTGAACTAAATGCTTTAAAGTGGCATACGAAATCCATCGTTGCAAGCAGAGTGGTACCGCGCTTCGGGCGTCTCTGTTTCCAAGGATGGATTTTGTGTTTTAATGGGCAAACGCCCGTTATGGCCCAGGAAAGGATGAGAATGGTGAAAGAACTGAAAAAGTTGAACAGCGCCCAGGTGCGGCGGATGTACCTGGACTTCTTCATTCATCACGGTCACACCGAGATGCCGAGTGCCTCGCTGGTGCCGGTCAACGACCCAACCCTGCTCTGGATCAACTCCGGGGTGGCAACGATGAAGAAGTACTTCGACGGTGAAGTGGTGCCAAAGAACCCGCGGATGACCTCCTCGCAAAAGAGTATCCGGACGAACGACATCGAAAACGTCGGCAAGACCGCCCGTCACCACACGATGTTTGAAATGCTGGGGAACTTCTCGGTGGGTGACTACTTCAAGCAGGAGGTCATTCCCTGGGCCTGGGAACTGCTGACCAGCGACGACTGGTACGGCTTCGACCCGGAAAAGCTCTACATCACCTACTACCCGAAGGACCACGAGGCCAAGGAATGCTGGCTCAAGGCCGGGGTGAAGGAGGACCACCTGATCGCCGACCAGGACAACTTCTGGGACATCGGTCAGGGGCCGTCCGGTCCGGACACCGAAATCTTCTACGACCGTGGCCAGGAGATGAACAACCTGCCGGAAGACGACCCCGAATCCTACCCGGGCGGCGAAAACGAGCGCTACCTGGAAATCTGGAACATCGTCTTCTCCCAGTTCAACCACACCCCGGAGGACACCTACGAACCGCTGCCCCACAAGAACATTGATACCGGGATGGGGCTGGAACGGGTGGTTTCGATCTTCGAAAACGCCCCGACCAACTTTGAAACCGACCTCTTCCTGCCGCTGATCAAGCAGGTCGAGGGTTTCTCTAAGGACAAGCACTACGGGGAAAACAAGACCGACGACATCCAGTTTAAGATCATCGCCGACCATATCCGCTCGATCACCTTCGCCATCAACGACGGCGCCCTGCCGTCCAACATGGGCCGCGGCTACGTGATCCGCCGGCTCCTGCGGCGGTCGGTGGTTGCCGGCAAGAAGCTCGGCATCGACGATCCATTCCTGGCCAAGATGGTGCCAACCGTCGGCGAGATCATGAAGGACTACTACCCGGACATCCTGAAGAACGCCGATTACGTGGCCAAGGTGATCAAGTCCGAAGAGGACCGCTTCAGCACCACTCTGAACGGCGGGCTGAACTTGCTCAACCAGGTGATCGCCGACGCCAAGAAGGCCGGCAACAAGCAAATCGACGGTCAAACCGCCTTCAAGCTCTACGACACCTACGGCTTCCCGGTTGAACTGACCGAGGAATACGCCGCCGACGAGGGTCTGGAAGTTGACGACAAGGGCTTTGCCGCCGCCATGACCGAGCAGCAAAACCGCGCCCGCAACGCCCGCGACATGGACAACGGGATGGGGGTTCAAACCGACCTCTGGACCGACTTCAAGGAAGAAAGCACCTACGTCGGCTACACCGACCTGCAGGTTGACGGCGCCAAGGTGATCGGCCTCGCCGTTGACGGCCAGCACGTCGAGGAAGCCGACCCGGCGGCCGACGACATCGAGGTGATCTTCGACAAGACGCCGTTCTACGCCGAGATGGGGGGCCAGGTGGCCGACACCGGGCAGATCATCGATAACTACGGCGCCGTGATCGGCAAGGTGGTTGACGTTCAGCACGCGCCGAACCAGCAGAACCTGCACCGGGTTCAACTGGAAAAGCCCCTCAAGAAGGGCGCCCGCTACAAGCTGGTCGTTGACCGGGCCCGTCACCTGAAGATCGAAAAGAACCACACCGCCACCCACCTGCTCGACCAGGCCCTGCGCAACGTCCTCGGCGGCCACACCCAGCAGGCCGGTTCGCTGGTTGAGGCCCACTACCTGCGCTTTGACTTCAACCACTTCGGCCAGGTAACGGCAGCCGACCTGAAGAAGGTCGAGGCGATGGTCAACGAGCAAATCTGGAAGGAAATCCCGGTCACGACCGTCGAAACCGACATCGACTCGGCCAAGAAGATGGGGGCGATCGCCCTCTTCTCCGACAAGTACGGCGACAAGGTCCGCGTGGTCAAGATCGGCGACTTCAACACCGAGTTCTGTGGCGGGGACCACGTGAAGAACACCAACGAGCTGGGCCTCTTCAAGATCGTGTCCGAAGGGGGCGTCGGCGCCGGCGTGCGGCGGATCGAGGCCGTTACCGCCAGCGACGCCTTCAAGTTCATGCAGGAGCGGGTTGACCTGCTCGACCAGGCGGCAACCAGCCTGAAGACCGCCCAGGTCAAGGAAGTGCCGCACCGGGTGGACGAGGTGCTGGCCGACCTGAAGGAAACCAGCAAGCAAAAGGAGGCCCTCCAGGCCAAGATCGCCGCCCAGCAGGCAAGCGCAGTCTTCGATAACGTGCAATCCCTGGCCAAGGGGAGCCTGATCGCGGCCGAAATCAAGGTCGCCGGGATGGGCGAACTCCGTCAGCTGGCCGACGAATGGCGGCAAAAGCAGCTCTCCGACGTCCTGGTCCTCGGGACGGCGGTTGGCGAAAAGGCCAACTTGCTGGTGGCCGTCAGCGACGCCAAAAGCAAGGAAGTCAAGGCTGGTGACCTGATCAAGGCCATCGCCCCGGCAATCAACGGGGGCGGCGGCGGCCGGCCAACCCTGGCCCAAGCCGGCGGCAAGAAGCCGGCCGGCCTGCCGGAGGCAATCAAGCAGGCAGCGGCCTTCATGAACGAATAGCAAGCCAAACGACGATCGCGAGCGCGACCGTCGTTTTTTGCAACCCGCCTAGTCTCGTTTGTGCTTTCGGGTTCATTATAGTAAAATGAGAAAGCGATAATATGTAAAGAGGTGACCAAAATGGCTAGTGATGAAACAATGTTCTTTGATTTTGGTCAAAAGCATGAGAAGAACGTGAAGGAAACGTTGAAGACGGTCTACGAGGCCCTCGAAGAAAAGGGCTACAACCCGATCAACCAGATTGTTGGCTACTTGCTGTCCGGCGACCCGGCCTACATCCCGCGGCTCAACAACGCCCGCAACCTGATCCGCGAACACGAACGCGACGAAATCATCGAGGAGCTCGTTAAGGACTACTTAAAGAGCAACGGCGAGGTTCGCTAATGCGCCTGCTCGGATTAGACGTCGGCTCCAAGACGGTCGGGGTGGCCGAAAGCGACCCGCTCGGCTGGACCGCCCAGGGGGTGGAGATCATCCCGATCGACGAGGAAAATGAAGTCTTCGGCCTCGACCGGGTGGCCGAACTGGTGAAGGCCCGCCAGGTGACCGGCTTCGTGGTCGGCCTGCCCAAGAACATGAACAACACCGAGGGACCGCGGGTGGAGGCCGCCCGCCGCTACGGCGAGATGTTAGAGGAAAAGTTTGGCCTGCCGGTCGACTTTCAAGACGAGCGGTTGACGACCGTCCAGGCCCACCGAATGTTGGTCGAGGAGGCTGACATCTCGCGGCGCAAGCAAAAGAAGGTCATCGATGAACTGGCGGCCAGCCTGATCTTGCAGAACTATCTTGATCGCAAGGGCAAGTTGGTGGCCCGTCTGAAAGGATAGACAAATGGAAAAGCAAAATGCAATGAGCGAGGGCGAGGAATTCGCCTACGTTGACGACCAGGGGAACGAGGAACTCTTCCAGGAGGTCCTCCGCTTCCAAAACCCGGAAAACGGCAAGTGGTACATTTGCCTCTACCCGAAGAGCCAGGAGGAAAGTGAGGACGGGGCCCAGCTGGTGGCCTTCGCCTTCAACGAACCGGAAAACGAGGATGAAGACATCGAGTTCCTGCCGATCGAAGACGACAAGGAATGGGAAATGGTTCAGGAGGTAATGAACACCTTCATCAATGATGACGGGAACCTGAACCTGTAAAAGTAAAAGAGGCCGGGAATTGCTCCTAGCCTCTTCTTTTTGCTTTTGGCGTAAGGTGGTATTCGTAAAAACACTGGTTGCCCATATGGAAACGAGTGTCTTGGCTGGCTCCGAAGAGAACCGACAGTAACCGGGGTACCACCGCCGGAGGGGAGCAGACCCGGGACCTCAGGGGTGTCGTTCCACTTGGCGATTCATCGCCTAGTGGAAGGCCGAGCTTGAAGACCGCCGCAGAGCGAAGCGAGTGCGGGGGGCTTCAAGTCGTGCCCACCCCGTTCCAGTGTCCCGGCAGCTGCTCCCCGGAGGCCATGATCTAACGCACGCCCCGAATCCGCTTAGTATTCGCGAAGTGTAACTTAGCGAACTGATCGAGGTCCAGCCCCTTGGCCACCAACTGCTTGCCAATTTGGTCAACCTTGACCCCGGCCCCAATCGGCAGGGTCATCCCGGCCGCCTCACTCAACCGGTCGATCGTCGCCAGCGAGTAGGCGCGGGCGACGATCGAAGCGGCGGCAACTGCCACGTGGTAGCCCTCGCCCTTCTCCTTGAAGTAGACGTCCTGGCGCAGGATTTCTTCCTGGCCGCGGAGGTACTTGAAGTAGGTCGCCGGCTTGACGAACTGGTCGATCAGGACCGCCGCCGGCTTGGTCGGGGCGATCTTTTCTTCGACCTTTAGGAGGACGAAGTTGTGGCAAAGGGCCTTTAGCTGGGCCTGGTTGTACTGCTTGATCAGCCGGTTGTAGTCGTGTGGCGCCAGGTCGAGGACGTGGTAGGGGCAGGTGGCGGTGATCTGGTGGGCCAGCTGGCGGATCTGCGGGTCGGTCAGTTGCTTGGAGTCGCGGACCCCTAGCTTCTCCAGCTGGGCCACCTGGTCGCTGGCCACGTAAACGGCGGCGGTCGTCAGCGGGCCAAAGTAGGAGCCGGTGCCGACCTCGTCGGAGCCGAGAACGCTCAGGCGGGCGAAGTTGGCCGGCAGGTCGCTGGCGACGGAAGCCTTGCCAGCCCCGGCGGCGGAGACCTCCCCCCAGCGGGCGGCCTCGGCGGCGGCCTGGGCCCCCTGGAAGAGTACCTTGCCGGACTTGTAGCCGGTGATCGTCACCTGGGCCAGCTTGGCGGCGAAGGCCGCCCCGGCCGGCAGCTTGCGGTTGGCGGGGTAGGTGGCCGCCATCTTCTTGAGGGTGGCGGGCGAAACTTTGAGGACGGTTTGCATGACAAATTCCTTTCAAATGGGTTTTCTCAATGATACCACGCCGGCACGCCTTCCGAGCGGCACGAACTGGTGAAGGGGAACGGGAGGAGAAAGCGAGAAGTAGTAGGTGGTAATGATATCTCATCAAGCACAATCGATCATCATCAGAAAGGCGAGGGATAACGTTAGATAGGTAAACTAGGATCGAAAGGTCGGTTCTGGTGTTGACTAGTAACGTTGGCTCTTCTCTTGGTTGAATTGGTACCACCTGGCCGGAGCGGAGCGAACCGGCGGACCAAGATGGTGAAATTTCACTTGGCGGTTTACCGCCTAGTGAAAGGCCAAGCTTTGAGACCCGGAGGGGCTCAAAGTTGTGCCCACTATCGTCACGGCCCGCAAGGTTCGCGGAGCGGAGGCCACTCTCCCAAAGTAAATTCCCACGGAGGACTAGTTAATGATTCTTTCCACGGCAATTCTAGTAATCTTTCTTGGCGCCTTCATCAACGGCAAGGAGCGGGGGCTGATCAGTATCCTGCTGTCGACGGTAACCTACTTCTGCGGCTGGTTCCTCGCCCACCTGGCGGCCAAGCCGCTCGGCAGCGCCCTGGCAACCCTCTTGCCAACCATCAGCTCGTCGAGTAGCACCACCAGCACGATCACGACGACCACCAACCAGTTTTTCTACAACGGGATCGCCTTCATGCTGATCTTTTGGGGGACCAGCTTCGTCGGCCGCTGGTTCCTGCGCAGCACCCGCTTCCTGAAGAAGGTCCCGGTCGTCGGCGGGCTCAACGCCCTGGCCGGGGGCCTGCTCAACGTCCTGATCGGCTACCTGATCGTCTTCTTGCTGCTCTTCTGCCTCCAGGCCCTGCCGATCACCTGGTGGCAAACCCAACTGGTCGAATCGGGGCTCGCCCAGTTGATCATCAAGAAAACCCCGGGGCTGGCGGCGGCCGCCCTGCAATGGCTCAGTTAGGAGGAGAGAAAATTGATGAACGAAAAGATTTTGGCAACCCTTGAATTCGATAAGATCAAGGGCCAACTGCGGCCGTACTTGGCCTCGGCGGCCGGCCAGCGGGAAGTAACGGCCCTGCTGCCGGCAACCGATTTGGCGACCATCCAGCACTGGCTGGTGGAAACCGAGGACGGGGCCGACATCCTGCGCCTGGAGGGCGGCATCCCGCTGCCGAGCCTGGCCGACGTCACCCCCCAGCTGCGGCGGTTGCGGGTCAAGGCCAGCCTGAACGGGACCGAACTGGCCCAGCTCGGCCAGGTGTTGCGGGCCAGCATGGCGGTGCAAAACTTCTTCGACCAGCTGGCCGACAAGAAAGTCAAGCTGCGGACGATCGACCAGGCGGTCAACCGCTTGGCAACCCTGCCGAGCGTCACCAAGCGCCTGCTGGTGGCGATCGACCCCGACGGCCGGGTGACTGACGAGGCCTCGCCCAAGCTCCACGGCCTGCGCCAGCTGATCACCCAGACCGAGGCCGAAATCCGCCAGAACCTCGAGCGCTACACCCGGGGCAAGGCGGCCAAGCACCTCTCCGAGCCGATCATCACCGTCCGCGACGACCGCTACGTGATCCCGGTGATCGCCAAGTACCGTGCCCAGTTCGGCGGGGTGGTTCACGACCAGTCGGCCAGTGGCCAGACCCTCTACATCGAGCCGGCCAGTGCGATGGAACTCAACAACCGTCTCCGTTCGGCCCAGCTGGAAGAACGCCAGGAGGTCCGCCGGGTGCTGGCTGAGCTATCGGCCCTGGTGGCGCCCTACCGGCAAGACATCGCCAAGAACGAGGAGATCCTCGGCCACCTCGACTTCATCAACGCCAAGGCCAAGCTGGCGGCGGCCACCAAGGCCAGCCTGCCGCTGGTCAACGACGAGGGGATCGTTTACCTGCGGGCGGCCCGCCACCCGCTGATCGACCCCAAGCGGGTGGTGGCCAACGACATCATCCTCGGCAAGGACTACCAGGCGATCGTGATCACCGGGCCCAACACCGGGGGGAAGACGATCACCCTAAAGACCCTGGGGACGGTCCAGCTGATGGCCCAGGCTGGCCTCTTCATCCCGGCCAAGGAAAACTCCCAGGTAGCCGTCTTCGACAACATCTTTGCCGACATCGGCGACGAGCAGTCGCTGGAACAGAACCTGTCGACCTTCTCCGGCCACATGGAAAACGTCAAGCAGATCCTTGACGAAACGACCGCCAAGTCGCTGGTCCTGCTCGACGAACTGGGGGCCGGGACCGACCCGAAGGAGGGGGCGGCCCTGGCAATGGCGATCCTCGACCGCCTCGGCGTGATTGGCAGTGAAGTGGTGATCACCACCCACTATCCGGAACTGAAGGTCTACGGCTACGACCGCGCCCAAACGATCAACGCCAGCATGGAATTCGACCAGGAGACCCTCCAGCCGACCTACCGCCTGCTGTTAGGGATCCCGGGGCAGTCAAACGGGATCGCGATTGCCAAGCGGCTCGGCCTTGATCCGGAAGTGATCACCGGGGCCCAGGCGCTGGTTTCCGACGACAGCCAGGAGCTGAACGCGATGATCGGCGACCTGGTTGAGCAGCGCAAGCAGGTCCGCGAAAAGAACGAGGAGCTAGAGGCCACCCTGGCCGACTCCAAGGCCAAGGAGGCCGAGCTGACCCAGAAGCTCGACCGCTTCAACGAGCAACGTGACAAGCTCTACGAGGACGCTCGCAACCGCGCCAACCACGAGGTCGCCACCGCCAAGAAGAATGCCGATAAGATCATCCACCACCTCCGCCAGCTGGAGATCCAGCAGGGGGCCGGGGTCAAGGAGCACCAGCTGATCGATGCCCAGGGGGCGCTGAACGCCCTCCACAAGGACCCGCGGCTCAAGCACAACTCGGTCCTCCGCCGGGCCAAGGCCAAGCACGACCTCCACGTCGGCGACGCCGTGCAGGTTAAGTCCTACGGCCAGCAGGGGGAACTGCTGAGCAAGCGCGGCCAGCACAAGTGGGAGGTCCAGCTGGGGATGCTGAAGATGGCGATCGACGAGGCCGACCTCGAGAAGATCTCCAAGCAGCAACTCAAGCAGACCCGGGAAAAGGCGCCGCGGCGGATGCGGGTGCGGACGGTCCAAACCCGCCAGACCGGCGCCCGGCTCGACCTGCGGGGCAAGCGCTACGAGCAGGCCCAAAGCGAGCTGGCCGACTTCATCGACCACTCCCTCTTGAACAACCTGCCGAGCGTGACGATCGTCCACGGCAAGGGGACCGGGGCCCTACGCAAGATGACCACCGAGTACCTGCAGAGCAACCCGCGGGTGAAGCGCTTTGGCTACGCCTCGCCGAACAACGGCGGAGACGGGGCGACGATCGCCTACTTCTCCTAGGAGCAGCAGGGCAGAAAAGACTATCAAAAAGTAAGCAAATTCCTTGCCCCACTCCCAAAATCTGGTACAATCAAGCTAGAATCCAAAAGGGGGAATTACCATGGCAGTAGCAGTAACGACTGATCAAACCTTTGAAGAAGACACCAAGCAGGGGGTAACCCTGACCGACTTTTGGGCAACCTGGTGTGGCCCGTGCCGGATGCAATCCCCGGTGGTCGACGCCCTGTCCGAGGAAATGGGCGACCAGGTGACCTTCAACAAGCTCGACGTTGACGCCAACCCGGAAACCGCCCAGAAGTTCAAGATCATGAGTATCCCAACCCTCCTGATCAAGAAGGACGGCCAGGTGGTGGACCAGGTGGTCGGCTACCACAGCAAGGACCAACTCAAGCAGGTCCTCGAACAATACCTCTAAAAAACAAATCCACGAGCGGGGAACCGGGTGAACCAGTTTCCCGCTTTTCGTTTGCCCGCGGGCCTGTGGTACAATGGGGAGGACTAATCTCGCGCGGTTGAGGAACAAAGAATGCAACAAGGAAGTAAAATCAAGCGCTTCGGCCTGCTCTTCATGCACCACTTTCAAATGGCCGAGGTCACCACTTCGGCGGCCGTGCTCGCCTACTACACCCTCCTGTCGGTCTTCCCGGCCCTGCTGGTGATCGGGAACCTCTTGCCGATGATCGGCCTTGACGCCAAGACGGTCCTGCCCTACCTCCAGTCGGCGGTGCCGCCGTCGATCTACGACTTCGTCAAGCCCCTGGTCTACGACTTCTTGAGCCACGGGTCGGGGGGGATGCTAACCACCGGGGCCCTGGTGGCCCTGTGGTCGACCAGCCAGGGGATCGCTGCCTTTCAGCGGAGCGTCAACCGCGCCTACGGGGTGGCCCGCTACCAAAACCCGATCATCAACCGGATGACCTCCTTTGTGTGGATGCTGGTTGTCTTGGTGGTCCTCTTCAGCCTGACCTTTGCCTACGGGCTGGGGGAGCAGATCATGCGCGGTCTGCAGGGAATCTTCCACTTCAGTTCCCGCTATGTTAACTTCTTCGCCCAGGTTCGCTGGCCGGTGACCTTCGGCGGGCTCTTCATCGCCCTCACCCTGCTCTACTATTTTGTGCCAAACGCCCGGGTGCGCCTGCGCTTCGTGATCGCCGGCGCCCTGCTGGTGACCCTGGCCTGGATGGGCGTGGCGCGGGTCTTCTCGCTGTATTCGCAGATTTTCTCCCACCGGATCACCTCCTACAAGACGATCGGGGCCTTCATCTTGATGATGGTCTGGCTCGACTTGTCGGGGATGTTGGTGATGGTGGGGGCGACGCTCAATGCCACCATCCAGGACGCCCACGAGGGGGGCATTCAGGAACGCCAGCACCTCTGGGACATTCGCTCGAAGGGAAGGATTGACGATGGCAACCATTACTAAGATCACCGCCCAGCAGCGGCCGGGCCGCTACAACGTCTTTCTCGACGGCAAGTTTGCCTTCCCGGTGGCAGAAAGCGTCCTGATCAAGCACCGCCTCCTGAAAGGGGTGGAGCTGACCAAGGAGCAGGTGGCCCAGATCACCACCGACGACGCGATCGCCAAGGCCTACGCCGCCGCGCTCGACTTCTTGTCCTACCAGCTGCGGACGGAAAGCGAGGTCGTCAAAAAGCTCCAGGAATCCGGCGTGCCGGATGAGCAGATCGAACCGGTTTTACAAAAACTGCGGGCCGAGCAATTGCTGGACGACCGGGCCTATGCGGCGGCCTACGTGCGGACGGTGATGAACACCGAGCTGAAGGGGCCGGTGGTGATCCGCCAGAAGCTACGGGCCAAGCGGGTGGGCGAGCTCGACATCGACGCCGCCCTGGCCCAATTCACCGCCGAGCGCCAGCTGGAGAACGCCACCAAGTTAGCGGCTAAGCTCTACCGCCGCTACGCCCGCCAGCCCCAGCGCCGCCAGGCCGAGAAGGTCTACCAGGGGCTGGTGACCCAGGGCTACTCCGGCGACCTGGCCCGCCAGGCGCGGGAAGCCGCCCCAAAGCCGGAAGTGGAAACGGCGCGGGAGGAAAACCTGCTGGCGCGCGAGGGCGAGAAGCTGTGGCGCCGCTACGCCCGCCGCGAGCAGGGGAGCCGGCTAGCGATGAAGGTCAAGCAGGCCCTCTTTCGCAAGGGCTTTGGCTACGACGAGGTGGCCGCCTGGGTTGAGCGCTACCAGGAAGAACAGGAAGAAAATTAAAAGGCCGTGGAACCGGCGCCGAGGAGGCAGAGGTTTCACGGCCTTTTTGCTGGGGGAACGGGGATGATCTAGGCTTTGGGTTGGGCCATAGCGGTGGCGTAGTAGGCTTCTGCTTGGCGGGTGGTGAGGTTAAAGAGGGTCATCAATTGGGCAATGATGCTTTCTTTATTTTCTCCCTGAGCGGTTAGTCCCTTAACCACCTCAACAATTACCTCCGTCCGCCCTTCTTCAGCGGCTTGTTTGCGGGCCTCGTCGACTTCCCGTTTCCATTCCGCTTCCCGCAAGCGTTGCTGAACTTCAATCATTTTCATTAGTCCGTTCCTCCTTTTAAATTTAAGAAAGCTGTGTAAAAACGGCCCCGGTTTCCGGGACCGCAGGGGGATCAAGAATTAAGTTAGGCTGGGGTCATGGCGGTGGCGTAGTAGTCTTCCGCCTGGTGAGTGGTGAGGTTAAAGAGGATCATTAATTGGGAAATGATGGTCGTCTTATCCTCCCCCTGAGCGGTTAGGTTCTTAGCCGCGGTAACGATTGTTTCTGTCAGTACTTCCTCGTGTTCTTCAGCACGAGCTCGCTGAATTTCCTGCTGCTTCTCCCACTCTTGAAACTTTTGATCGTAGTCGATTCGCATAAAGGTATCCCTCCATTCTGCACTTTTCTTGACGAAGGCTTCCCGTTTCTTCAATTTTAAGATAAAGGGGTCGGCTTCGGCAACCGTTCCGTCGTTGATGAAGTTACATAACCGGCGGAGCGGCGCTGGGGTGGCCGGCTGGTCGTTGGTCACGTCGACGAAGGTAAAGGAGACCAGCGGCGGGTCGATCGGCCGCTGGAAATCGAGCGGCGAAATGAATTCCTGGTAGTCGTACTGGCGGCCCTTGCCGAGCGGGTCGAACTTGGTCAAGAAGATAATGTGGACCGGCTTCAGCTTCTGGTACTTGTCGCTGACTTCCATCTGTTCCTCGATCATCGTTGCCAGGTAGTTGAGGCTACGTTCCATTAGGTTGTGTTGGTTGACCACCTGCATTTCGACGTCAAACTCCCGTCCCTGATTGTCGCGGGCGAAGACGTCGAGCCGGTAGCCACGGCTCTTGGGAGCGTGCTTCAGGCTCAGCTCACTGGTGGGCTGGCTGATTTGCGTGATTCCCAGGTCGGGACGCACCCGCTGGAGGGTTTGCAAAAGGAGGGGCCGGGCGGTCATCACCCGGTTGAAGACGAAGGCGTTGCTGATGGTGGCTTTTTCCCAGTCGACAGCCGCTTGGCGGTGGAGGGCTTTGACGGTGGCAATTGGTGGCATTCGATCACCTCTCTTGCTTGTGGCTATTTGCGAAATGATCCCCCCTACTCTTATAGATACGTAAATTAGCCAAAATTTACCCTAATTAATTTAAAAATATTTTGCGCCCAGGCCCACCAGGGGATCTGCCGTACCGCGGCGCCAATCGTAAAAACGCTAAATTCTCGCCGCAAAATGGTAACAATCTCCCAGCGCCGCACCCAAAATCGCCGCATTTGCGCATAATTATCCCGGCGGGCCGGGGCAAAAAGTTAAAAAAAGGGAAAAAGTCCCGCTTAAGCGCTCAGCCCGTCCGGAAATCGGGGATAATAAGGCAAGTACACCGTGCCTCATTTCGGCGCTGGGGGTTAGCAAAGGCCGGCGGGGCGGCATGGGCCACATCTTCGTCGGGAGGGCAAAAGTCGTTCACCCTAAAATCCCTTTTCTAATCACCCAAATACTGCTAAAATGGGGCAGATATGGTTTTGATAACTTACTTACGAGATTTAGCTTATGGAGAATAACAGAATTCAGATTGATCGGGCGCGGCTGGACCGCCAATACGGCTACCGGGTCGTCAAGCGGCTCTTCGACGTCGTGGCCTCCTGCCTCGGGATCGTGGTCCTGAGCCCGGTCTTCTTGGTGATCGCCATCTGCATTAAAATTGACGATCCCAAGGGGCCGGTCTTCTACTCTCACACCCGGATCGGCAAGGATGGCCGGCCCTTCAAAATGATCAAGTTTCGCTCGATGGTCAGCAACGCCGATGAGCTGCTGGCCAAGCTCAAGAGTCAAAACGAGATTTCCGGGGCGATGTTTAAGATGAAGCACGACCCGCGGATCACCCGGGTCGGCCGGGTAATTCGCAAGTACAGCCTTGACGAATTGCCCCAGCTGCTCAACGTGATCACCGGAACGATGACGATCGTCGGGCCGCGGCCGCCGCTGCCAAGCGAGGTCGAACAGTATACCGATTACGACCGCCAGCGCCTGCTGGTGACCCCCGGGGCAACCGGGATGTGGCAGGTCGGCGGTCGCAACGACGTTGACTTCGCCGAGATGGTTCGGCTTGATCTGACTTACATTCAGCACCGTTCCCTGTGGCTGGACTTCAAGATCATCTTGAAGACCGTCTACATCATGATTAAGCCAAACGGTGCCTACTAAGGAGAATTGATGTGAAAGTAAAAGTACTGGTTGCGGCACATAAAGAGTACGCGATGCCGCAGGATCCGCTTTACCTACCCGTCTTTGTTGGCAAGGCCTGCCACCCGGAAAAGGAGCTGCCTTACCAGGGGGACGATAGCGGCGACAACATGTCGCTGAAGAACCCCTACTACAGTGAACTGACGGCGATCTACTGGGGCTGGAAGAACCTCGACCTCGACGCGATGGGCCTGGTTCACTACCGGCGCTACCTGAGCATGGAAAAGAAGCGCGACTTGAGCACGGTGTTGACCGAGGCCCAAGCCCAGGACCTGCTCAAGGAGGCCGACATCATCCTGCCGGCCAAGCGCAACTACTACATCGAAACCAACGAGTCCCACTACCTCCACGCCCACCCGCACGCGCCCTTTGAAATCATGCGGCAAGTGATCCAGGAGCAGTACCAGGAATACGCGGCGGCCTTTGAAACGGTGATGAAGCGCACCTGGGCCCACATGTTCAACATGTTCATCATGAAAAAGGAGCCGCTCGATGGCTACTGCACCTTCATGTACGGGGTGCTGGCCGAGGTGGAAAAGCAGGCCGATATCTCGAGCTACTCGCCTTACCAACAGCGGGTTTACGGCTTCTTGAGTGAGCTCTTGTTGGACGTCTGGCTGGAGGTGCACCCCGAATACAAGGTCAAAGACGTCAAGTACGTCTTCATGGAAAAGACCAACTGGTTCCAGAAGGGGAGCTACTTCTTAAAGCGCAAGTTGCTGGGCCACCCGGACGACGCTTAGGCCGGGGGCCGATGAATTAGGAGGAGAAGAATGGCGGAGTATTTGATTACCGGCGCCCGGGGACAATTGGGCACCGAAATGCAGCACCTGTTGGAAGCGAAGGGGGCGGCCTTCACCGCCTACGATTCCAAGGGCCTAGACATCACCGACGCCGCGCGGGTGAAGGAAGTGTTTGCCCAGGACCGGCCGAAGGTGATTTACCACTGTGCGGCCTTCACCGCGGTTGACGCGGCCGAGGACGAAAAGAAGGCCCTCAACTGGCAGGTGAACGTGGACGGGACCAAAAACGTGGCCGAGGCGGCCAAGGAAATCGGTGCCAAGCTGGTCTACGTTTCGACCGACTACGTCTTCGATGGCACCAAGGAGGGCGAATACGAGGTGGACGACGCCACCAACCCGAAGAACGAGTACGGCAAGGCCAAGTTGGCCGGGGAAGCCGCCGTTCAAGAGGTAATGGGGAGCGACTACTACATCGTCCGCACCTCCTGGGTCTTCGGCGTTTACGGCAAGAACTTCGTCTACACGATGCAACGGCTGGCCAAGGACCACGACCGCTTGACGGTGGTCAACGACCAAACCGGCCGGCCAACCTGGACCAAGACCCTGGCCGACTTCATGTGGCACCTGACGAACGTGGGCGCCGAAGCGGGGATCTACCAGCTGTCCAACGACAACAGCTGCACCTGGTACGAATTCGCCAAGGAAATCCTCAAGGACACTGCAACCGAGGTGGCTCCGGTAACCTCGGACCAGTTCCCGCAAAAGGCCTACCGGCCGCGCCACTCGGTAATGAGCCTGGAAAAGGCCAAGGCCACCGGCTTCACCATTCCAACCTGGCAGGAGGCCCTGCAGGGGTTCTTGGCGGCGGATGCGGCGAAGTAAGACTAACCAAACGTTGAATGGAGGACGAAAAGGACGCCATGGTTGAGAAGACTACGCACATGCCTAGTTGGCGAACCCGGTTAGAATCCTTTAAGGTAACTGGGCAGGGGATGTACGCCCTTGCCTTTATTACCTACCTGGTGATTTCGTTTCTGCGGAATTCGACCTACGCCGACTACGTCATTTCTTCGAATGCCCTCCAGCGGTGCAACTACCTACTGGTTGCCATCTTGGCTTGCAAGGTTTACTTCTTTGATAAGCAAACGGTCCGGAGCTTCCTCCTTAATTCAGCGGTGATTGTGGTTGGCCTCGTTGTTTGGCGCAAGTCCCACGCGCTAGACGTATTGATGATGGTAATGCTGATTCTTGGCGCCCGGGGGATTCCTTTTAAGGCCATCAACGAGTGGTTCCTCAAGGTGGGGACGATCTTGTTGCTCTTTTGCATGCTTTCCTTCCTTGTCGGGATCACCAAGGACCTGATTTTTGTCCGCCACGGGGTGGATCGGCATTCGCTCGGGATTCTTTACCCGACTGACTTTGCGGCCCACGTCTTCTTCCTAATTCTCTCGTATTGCTACTACGCCTTCGAACGGTTGAATTGGCGTCACTACCTAACCTTTGCCCTCCTGGCGGTCCTCTTGTTTAAGCTTACCCAGGCCCGCTTGGACGTGGTGGCCATCATCCTGATAATTCCGGTGATGGCTATCGCAAAGGCGGCCAAGCAGGGGAGCGGGGTTGCCAAAATCTTCGCCTCCTTTTACTGGGGCGTTAGCATTGTGATGGCCTACCTAACGATGATGATGGCCTACTTTTATAGTGGTAAGAACCACCTTCTTACCAAGGTCAATAGTTTGATCTCCGGACGCTTGCAGATCGGCCAAGAAGCGATCCAGCGTTACGGAATGTCCCCGCTCGGAAACCGGGTGGTTGAACACGGCTTCGGGGCTAGCGCCGGTGCCAAGATGTTTTATTCTAGTGGGATGGGGAGTGGCTATTTCTACATTGATTCTTCCTTCATCCGCCTACTAGTAATCTACGGATTGGTAGCGGCGGTCTTCTTCCTTGGGGTGATGATGGTGATCTCGCTTCGTTCAACCCTTGGGGGCGACTACCGCTTGGCCGCAATCATGATGATGGTTGCCCTGAGTTGCATGATTGAGCAGCACCTGCTCGACCTGTCCTTTAATCCCTTTTTGTTGGCGCTTCTTGCCGGCCCAATTATAATGAACGAAAAGAAAACCCGGGAGGTTTAGTCTTGAAAGAATACCAATTGAAGGACCTGAAGGGATCCTTCGTGAAGGCCGCAATTTTCACGATTGTTTTAGCAGTTCTTGGCGGTGCGGGAATGTTTGTTGTTGCAAAGCACAAGCAATCTTACTCCTACACTGCTCAGCGTTCGGTGCTGATTTCGCATGCGGTAACGCTTAAAAACGAAAGTACCCAGAACACGATGACTAGCGCCGACCTGCAATTGATGACGACCTACCAAGACATTGCGGAGAACAAGGCGGTCGCGAAGGCGGCCCGCCACTACCTCCCGAAGTCCCTGCGAAAGCAGTACTCGGTGGACGAACTTACCGGGGCGGTTGATGCCAAGGTCAAGCCACAGTCCCTGGTTCTAAAGATCCAGGCAACGGCGGATACGCCGGCGCACGCCGCTAGTTTGGTAAACGCCATTACGAAGGGCTTCCAGAAGGAGTTGCCAAAGATCCAATCGGGTGCCGGAACAGTTAAGCTGTTGGCAAAGGCAAGTGCCGATGACGTGCAAGTAAACACGACGGTGAACGTCAAGAAGAAGGTAGCGGCCGGGATTGCCTTAGGCGGACTTGTCGGGATCGTCATTTCCTTCGTATTAATTACCTGGAAGAAAATCTTGAAGTAAGTAAAAGGGGACCTGGTTTGATGGTCCCTTTTTAGATAGAGGGGGAAGCGAGTGCGCATGACAAAGCAATTTTCCTTAATCACCATCGTCAACAAGGAGCCGGTTTACCAGGAATTCAAGCAGGGCCTGGAAAAGCAGGTCGGGGTCGATTATGAACTGATTCGGATTAACAACGACCGCCAGCAGTTTGCCTCTGCCAGGGCAGCCTATAACCAGGCAGCCGAGCGGGCCCACGGAAGGTACCTGGTTTTTCTCCACCCAGATATCCGCTTTTTAACCCCAACCGCCCTCAAGGACCTACTTGACCAGATCGTTGCCTTGCCGAAGCTTGGGGTAGCCGGAGTGGCGGGGTGCCCAACCGAGTTGCGGAACGGGGACCGGCTGATCCTAACCACGATTGTGCAGGGGGAGGACCAGGAGCCGGTGCCGGGCGCCGAACCAATCACCACCGCGACCCCGGTTCAGACGGTCGACGAGTGCTTCTTTGTGATGACCAAGGACTTTTGGCGGGCCCACCCCTTCACCGATTGCCCGGGCTGGCACTTTTACGCCGTTGAACAGAGCCTGATTGCTTTACAGAACGGTTTTCAAAATTATGTCCTGCCGGCGCAAATTTGGCACACCTCGGCTGGCGCCTCGGAGGACTACCATTACGTGCAGATTGCCCGCCGGATGATCAAGCAATACGGGGCCGACTTCCCGGTAATCAATACCACCGTTCGTAAGTGGGAAACCCGCGGTTTGGCGGCCCAGGTTAATTCTTTGCTATACTTAGGAAAACGCTACGTCACTACGCTATTGAGGAGGTAGCCAGATGGATCAACCCTTAATTTCGGTCATCCTACCGGTCTATAACGTCGAGCGCTACTTGGAGCGGTGCTTAAGGGCGGTTGCGGAGCAGGATTATCAGAACCTAGAAGTATTAATGATTGATGATGGCTCAACCGATTCTTCTGCCAAGATCGCAAACCGCTTCGTGGAGGCCGATCCGCGCTTCCGCTTGATTCACCAGGAAAACGGCGGCCTCTCCAACGCCCGCAACCACGGGCTAGAGTTGGCAACCGGGAAATACGTTACCTTCATTGATTCCGATGATTACGTCACCAGCGACTACGTGTCCTTCATGTACAAGCTTTTGGAGGAGACCGATTTTCGGGCCCCGATGGCGTTGTGTTCATTGATGGACGTCTTCACCGATACGGGGCGGCAAAAGGATTGCGGCGATGGTAGCCGGCAGGTCCTGACTGGCAAGCAGTGCATTGAAAAGATGTGTTACCACGACTTAGTGGACACCTGTGCCTACGCTAAGCTTTGCCGGCGGGAAATGTACGACCAGGTTCGTTTTCCGGAGGGCAAACTCTTCGAGGACATCGGGAGTACCTACCAGCTCTTTCTTCAAGCCGACCAGGTCGCCTGTGGTTTCTCACCAAAGTACTATTACATGGTGCGGGCAAACTCCATCGTTACCGGTTCCTTCACTCCGGCCAAGATGGACCTCTTGGAAATGACCGACCAAATGGCGGCGGCGGTGACCAAGGTTTACCCAGACTTGAGGGCCGCTACCTTGCGCCGCCAAGTCTATGCCCGCTTCAGTACCCTTAACCAAACCCTTGATGCCAAGGGCGTTGGGGAAGAGCAGGCCCAGATCTTAGCCTACCTAAAAGAGCACAAGAAGGAAGTCCTTAGCGACCCGAAGACACCGCGGCGGGATCGCCTTGCCTTCGGGATGCTAAGCCTCGGCTTTCCGTTCTACAAGTTTGCCTGGAAGACCTACGTTAAGCGAAAGGGAAGTAAATGAAAGTATCGGTAGTAATTTCTGCTTATAATGGGAAGCAATACATCGAGGAACAGCTGGAATCGATCCGGACCCAGACCCGCTCGGTTGACGAGGTTCTGATCGCCGATGATTGCTCGACCGACGGCACCCCCCAGTTGGTTCAGGCCTTCATCGATCGCCACCAATTAACTGGCTGGCACGTTGAGGTCAACCAAGAAAATAAGGGCTGGCGACGCAACTTCATGGAGGCCCTCTGGGCCAGTGAGGGCGATCTGGTCTTTTCCTGCGACCAGGACGACCGTTGGGATCCCAAGAAGGTTGAGCTGATGGTTGGAGCAATGACTGCTCACCCGGAAATCTCAATCTTGGCCTCGAACTACGACGAATTCTACCCGGACGGCAAGCACCAGGTTGGCCCGTGGCCAAAGAAGAAGGCCCTGTTTGAAGTTCCGTTGACCAACAACTACATGCTAGTCAAAGCGCCGGGCTGTACCTACTGTGTGCGGCGGTCCTTGCTAAACCTGGCCAAGGACTACTGGAAGCCAGATTACCCGCACGATGCCCTCCTGTGGCGGCTTGGTCTCTTTAGCCACGGCCTTTATGCTCTGCCGCAACCCCTGCACCACTGGCGCAAGCACGAAACGAGTGCCTTTGCTAAGGAAAGCCGCGACCTAAAGACGATCGGGGCCAAGAAGGCCTGGATTAAGGTGGCCCAAACGATCAACGAGGATATGCAGGATTACGTTAAGGAGCGGGTAAGCGGGGATACCGAGCCGCAATTGGCGGTGCTCGAGAAAAACGCCAAGTGGCTTAACCGCCGTCAACGCTTCTATAATCAGCAAACAATTATGGCGGGGTTAAACCTTCTGCCGTACTGGGGTTGCTACCCGCGGGTGCGCCAGTATCCGGGGGACTGGTACTTGATTTTCGTGAAAAAGAAGTAGGAAGAGAAAATGACAGTTTACGTAATTACCCACAAGCCCTTTGATTATCCTTTGCCGTCCGGCTATCAGCCAATCCTAGTGGGGGCGGACAAGAATGCCAACCCAAACCACTACCAGCCGGATAACGAGGGGATTAACATCTCGGATAAGAACCCGTCCTTTTGCGAACTAACCGGTCTGTACTGGCTCTGGAAGCACGCTGAGGCTGAAAAGCTTGGCTTGGTTCACTACCGGCGCTACTTCTCCAAGTACAACCGGCGGGGGCAACTGTACTTTGCGACCCTGGCGAAGGGGGCGGTGCGCCCAATCGAAGTTGCGACGCTAGATGAACTGTTGACCGATTACGACTGGGTGGTTGCTGAACCGGAGGCCGGTGGGGCGGGGACCCTTACCGAGCAGTTTGACTTCTACCACAACCGGCGTGACCTGGAGGTGACCCGTCAGGTAATTGCCGAGCTGAGCCCGGCGGTTTTGCCGGATTTTGACCAAACAATGGAGCGGCATGAAAGCTCCTTCTACAACATGTTTTACACCAGCCGGACCGAAATGAACGTCTACTGCGAGTGGTTGTTCAAGATCCTTTTTGAGGTCGAAAAGCGGACGGACATCAGCAGTTATGATTCCTACCAGCAACGGCTGTATGGTTTCTTGGGAGAACGGCTTTTGAACGTTTGGCTCCGTCACCGGCAAGCCAAGGTGAAGTACCTCGCTGAGTACCAAACCGACCAACTCAATCGCGCATATGCCTGGGAGCACGTTGTGAACAAAATACAAAGAAAGTTAGTCCAAGCAAAATAACTAGCTAGGATTGAGCGTGACTAAATCATCAAGATTGGGTTACGCTTTTTAAAACTTCTTGTGGTTTAACATTAAATCACCTATTATTGACTAATAGATTTAAAAGGAAGGGACATTGCTCATGTCAAAATACGACTATTTAGTAGTCGGTGCCGGCCTCTTCGGCGCCACCTTTGCCTACGAAGCCGCCAAGCGGGGGAAGCGCGTTAAGGTCATCGAAAAGCGCGACCACATCGCCGGTAACATCTACACCAAGGAAGTCCACGGCATCCAGGTGCACCAGTACGGGGCCCACATTTTCCATACCTCCAACAAGAAAATCTGGGACTACGTCAACCAGTTTGCCACCTTCAACCGCTACACTAATTCCCCGGTGGCCAACTACAAGGGCGAGATCTACAACCTCCCCTTCAACATGAACACCTTCAACAAGATGTGGGGCGTTAAGACCCCGGCCGAGGCAGTGGCAAAGATCGAGGAGCAACGCCAAGAAATGGCCGGCAAGCAGCCGGCTAACCTGGAAGAACAGGCAATTTCCCTGATCGGCCGCGACATCTACGAGAAGCTAGTCAAGGGTTACACCGAAAAGCAGTGGGGCCAAAAGGCAACGGACTTACCGGCCTTCATCATTCGCCGCCTGCCGGTCCGCCTGACCTACGACAACAACTACTTCAACGATGACTTCCAGGGGATTCCGGTTGGCGGCTACACACAGATCGTCGAAAAGATGTTGGACTCTGACCTGATTGACATCGAAACTGGCGTCGACTTCTTCGAAAAGCAAGCCGACTACGAAGCGAACTTCCCAAAGATCGTCTTCACCGGGATGATCGACCAGTACTTCGACTACCAGTTGGGCGAACTGCAATACCGCAGTCTGCGTTTCGAAACCGAGACCCTGGACGAAAACAACCACCAGGGGAACGCGGTCGTTAACTACACCGATGCCGAGACGCCCTACACCCGGATCATTGAGCACAAGCACTTCGAGTTCGGCAAGGGCGACAAGGACAAGACGGTGATCACCCGCGAGTACCCAGCCGACTGGCACCGCGGCGACGAACCATACTACCCGGTCAACAACGCTGCTAACAACGCCCTCTACAAGCAGTACGCCAAGTTGGCCGCCGAGACCAAGCCGCAGGTGATCTTCGGCGGGCGGCTTGGCCAGTACCGCTACTACAACATGGACCAGGTCCTACACGCGGCCCTCGTTACGGTTGAAAAGGAGTTTGGAAAGTAATGCAAGTGATTAAAAACTATTTGTATAACGCGGGTTACCAAATCCTCCTCCTGATTGTTCCCCTGATTACCACCCCTTATATTTCGCGGGTGCTCGGGGCCCACGCATCGGGGATTAACAGTTATACAAATGGTTGGGTCACTTTCTTCTACCTGATTGGGCAAATGGGGATTTCCCTCTACGGGAACCGGGAAGTTGCCTACCACCGGGACGACAAGCACGAACGGTCGCGAATCTTTTGGGGGATTGAAGCCCTCCAACTGTGTTCGATCACCCTTTCCTTCATTGCCTACATTGTGGTGGTCTTTGCCTTTTCGTCCACCTTTCGGACCTATTACCTCCTTCAGTCGCTCTGGATCGTTGCCTACGGCCTAGACGTTTCCTGGTATTTCATGGGAATGGAGGACTTCCGCAAGACGGTGGTCCGGAACACGATCGTTAAGTTGTTTACGACGGCGATGATCTTCGTCGTTGTTCGCCAGCAAAGCGACCTCTGGAAGTACATTTTGCTCTTGGGGGGCGCGCAAGTCGGCGGGAACCTCACCCTCTGGCCCTACCTTCGTAATTCGATCGAGTGGGTCAAGCCGAGTGAGTGGCACCCCTTCACCCACCTCTACCCGTCGCTGATGCTTTTCATTCCGACGATCACCACCCAGGTCTACATGGTGGTCAACAAGCTGATGCTCGGCCGGATCGGGGCCCAGGATGCCCTGGGGCAGTTTGATTACGCCGACAAGCTGATCAAGGTGGTCCTCGCCGTCGTCACCGCCACCGGGACGGTAATGTTGCCGCACGTGGCGGCGATGTTTGCTAAGGGCGACTACAAGGCCGTACGGCGGAGCCTCTATAAGTCATTTGACTTCGTCACCGCCCTCGCGGTACCAATGGCCGCTGGGGTGATGGCGATTGGCCTTAAGCTGGCCCCGTGGTTCCTTGGGAGCCAGTACGTGCCGAGTGGGGAAGTCATGTGCATTGAGGCGCCAATCCTGGTACTGATTGCCTGGAGTAACGTTACCGGGACCCAGTACCTGATGCCGATCAAACGGGTCCGCGAATACACCATTTCGGTGACCGTGGGGGCGGTGGTCAACATCATCGCCAACTTCTTCTTGATCCCCAAGTACTCCTCAAACGGGGCGGCGGTTGCCACGGTGATTGCCGAGTTCTCGGTGACGGCGGTTCAGCTGTACTGCGTGCGGTCGACGATTCGGCGGCGCGACCTCTTCAAGGAGCTGTGGCGTTATTTGCTGGCCGGGGCGGTAATGTTTGTCATCGTCTTCCGGCTTGATCAAATGATGACGATGAACATCGTTAACCTCGTTATTCAAGTGGCGGTTGGGGTCGTGATTTACGTCCTTGCCCTCTACTTGCTCCGGGCACCGATCCTGAAGCAGGGAATTGAAATGATTAAAAATCGCGAATAGCAAAAAAAGATTGGCTTTTGGAAGGCCAATCTTTTTTGTTTCCCCCGGGTAACTAATGGGTAAGTCCTCAATAACAGGCCGTATTTAACCGGCTACTTTGACCTCCTATACTGAAGAAAATTCAAGACGGTCCATTATTGAGGGCTTACAGTTTATAGGTGCAAACATTAAATACAATTATTAGTACGAAAAAGTAGTTCCTGAGTAATGTATAGTTACTTGGAGATTGCTGCTCCAAAAATTGGTTGACGTTTATCATTTAGTCAAATGGGTTTATGAAGTTGATATAATCCGGTATGATAAAACTAAGGAATTAAATATGATCGACGAAGCTCCTTTGAATTGCGAGGTGCTCTTAATGATTAATAATGATCAAGTACGACTAGTTGACCTTTACTATGAGGACGAAAATGGGGAACAAATTGATACTCTTCGAGTTGACCCGAAAAAGGAAACTTTTGATTTTACCGTTCTTGCAACAATTTATCTTCCGGGTTTGATTTCGGCTGATTACCAAGGGGTATACTGTGTCATTGCTCCCAATAACCATCCACGGGGATTAATTAGTGAAGCAGAAATTACAGGTCAATTTGAGAAGGTGGGAGTTGGCTTTAGGTACCAAGTTCCGGTAGAGCGGTTAATTCATTCCACTCTTCTTAGGACTGAATTAGCTATTTTTGATCAACCAATGGCTAAAGCCAACTATTCTGAAGTTATTCAAAAAGGAAAGTTTCACGATTCCGTAATTCCGGTGGAGGTGATCTAATGAGTCGTAATTATAATAGTAACGCAAGTGATATGTTTGGTCAGCAAAACGGAGGAGACGGGAGTGGAAATGACTTTATTACCCGTCAGGAATTTAATGAAGCGATGAACCGAATTAACGAGCGCTTCAACGGAATTGATAAGCAACTCTATGATGTGAAATCTCAATTTAAAGTAGTGGACGCTCAATTTAGAGAAATTGATACCAAATTTGATAGTGTCGAAAAACGATTTGATGGAATTGATGAAAAGTTTGGAATGATGGACAAAAAATTTGAGATGATGGACAAGAAGTTTGAGATGATGGATGGAAAGATGGAGATGATGAATAATAACATTGGAACCAAGCTTTCTGGACTAGGCCAGCAAATTAACGGTCAAGGTAAAATTATTTGGTGGTTGTTGGGACTACTAACAACGGCAATGATTATTCCGTTACTAACTAAGTTGATATAGCCTTTCTGAAAATAGCCTCCGAGCGGATTAACCGTACGGAGGCTGTTGTTATTTAGGAACGAATTGTATTATTGCTCCTGCTGGGTAAGCTGCTGGAGACAATGCCGGAGTAATTTTTTGTGGTAACTAACCGCGGGGGCGGAGATGTGAAGAATAGCAGCCAATTCCTTATTGGTTAAGTCAGGAGCCTTTTGGAGGTGTGCGATGAGTTTCCCCTGAATTGGGCTACATGTTGCCAGTAACTTCGCAATGAGTTCTTGAGCTTCGGAACGTTCTGCGTAGCGTTCCTCGTAAGCTAGGGCGGTTGGAATATCGTCGTCCTCGCCGCGGGGAACGTCGAGTTGGAGCTGGCAGTGGGCCTGGTCGCGACCGTTTCGGCGAAGGTAGTCAAAAATCACCCAGCGCATACGTTGGTAAGCGTAGGTTCGGCGGGCGCCGAGTTGTTCGCCCTTTGTCACCCGACGGTCATATTCATGGAGGGCGTGGGCCATCGTTAGACGGCACTCCTGGAGAAGGTCGTCGTAGTAAGGATGATTGCGGTAAATTCCACTGTGCTTGAGAACGCCGTAGAGGGTCATAGTCAATTGCGAGTCTTGGTAGGTGTTTAGTAGGTAGCGGTTGAGTTCTGCAATTAGCAACTGATTCTGCATTAGTAATTGTCTCCTTGGTTGATAAAAAAATTAGAGGCCTCCAAGTACCATGGCAGAAACAAAATACAATGAAATCGTTGGTTTTGTGAAACAGACAATGTTAGTTAATCAGCATTGAAAGAACGTAAAAATCCGGACAAAATAGGTTCGAACCTAGTTGAATGAAATCGATAAAACACGATCATTGGGTAGATATCAGTTCCTATTCCTTATTACACTATTATAATAACATTATTGTTATTCGGTCGATTATCGAAAGATAGTTAAGTAAAAAAGCAGCTTGAAATCACTAAGAAGCTCGGTAATAATGGTTCATGCCGGTGGAACCGTTTTACTAAAATGATGAATTGCCAAAAATTATTCTAAGGAGTAGACCATGCTGAAAAACAATTCGACTGCAGTTACTACTTTGGCTCAACTGAAGGCACTATCAACGCAGAAAGTAGCTTTTTGCCACCTTGACTGGAGAAATTTTCTCTTCATTACCGCAATGGGTGATGACCAGACGTTGGTGTGCTTAACCTCGGGTGAACTCGTGCAAATTAATCAGCCGTTGAAAAAAGTAATCAGTGAGCTAGCGAGGAAGTGGGGGATTACTGACTTTACAACTAAGGTTCTTTACCTGAAGTATCCACGGATTCCGCAGTCGCTAGTTGCAGGAAACCATCGCCTGATTCCGAGTGCTGGGGCCGGAGCACCGGAGCGAGTTTACTACTTAGAACAATACCTCCGTTCCTTTCAAACGTGGGGAAAAGCGGAGGGAGTGCTACTAGATTTCTATTGCCCTCAAACAAAGACTGAGTTGAAGTTAGTCTTGGACGTAGCGGAGAACCGATTTAAGAAGATTCGTGATGTCGCTCTCAAAATCGCCCAAGCGCAGAAGGTTCGCTTTAAATGGTTGGGGAATTTCTTTGGCTTTCGTAGCTTTAAGCACAGCCACGTCTGGGAACAGCGTCAGGAAGCAAATCACTGCTTCTTTTACCGTTGGTTGGTGGAGGCAATCATTTCTTATAATCGGGAGACACTTGGGGAACCTCGCCGTGAGGAGGTAGAACGATTCGCTAAGCGTCTTATGAGTAAGCTATTTCAGATAAATTAAATATTTGGTCTGTCTTCTGAATCGTTTTGGAAGAGGTAAAAATTTTCTGCGGGCGGTAGTTCAGCCGTTAGGGAGAACGATTGAAATAAGGGAAATGAATGTAGAAATAAACTACTAGTAAACGGTAAAAGCATGACTTATGGGAATAAGTATTCTGTTCTTAGTTTTATCAATTATCACCATAATTATCTGCTAAATCCATCTCTAATTGTTCATATTAAGGACATTGACAATCGTTGTTAACGATAGTTAAATTTAAGTGAACTAAATATTTTCTTAAGTTTTGATACCGGCTGAGCCCGGTATCTTTTTGTAAGCGGGTAATTTTTGAAGAAAGGGTAAGGACAGTGGAAAATAATTTTGAAAAAATCAGGGAATATCAGGCTGGCTTTTCCAAAAATGTGAAAAAGATAACAACGCTCTCAGGGGTTACCCTGGCAGCGATTAGTTTGATGATGTTTGCCAACCCCCACCAAGCAAGGCGGCAACCAGCTCAACGACGACCTCGGTCAGCAGTTCGAGTACCAGTTCCAGCAGTACTAGCAGCTCCTGCGTTACCTTGAGTTCGAGCACTAGCTCCAGTTCGAGTTCAACTTCCAGCTCCAGCTCTAGTTCCAGTTCAAGCTCCAGCTCGGCTTCTACTTCAACGGCAACCTCAACCACGACGACCGTCAGCTCAACCAGCACCTCAGCCTCGACCAGTGCGGCCACGAGTTCGTCAACGGCTACGAGTTCAGCCAGTGCGGCAAGTAGCTCAAGTACCTCGTCCAGCAGTGCCTAGGCGGCCGCAACTAGTAGCTCGGCCTCGGCCTCTTCGTCGGCTACCAGCGCCTCGGCGGCTAGCTCCTCAACGAGCTCGGCCAGTACCGCTAGTGCCACGGCAACCCTGACTAAGGCCAGCGTGCTCTCGGTAAGCACGACTTCTAGCTCAACTTCGACTTCATCTTCATCTTCTTCCTCGACGACTACGATTAACAGCGCGGTTGTTAGCGTTGACGGGACGGCAACCTCGGCAGAAACGATCAACGTCTACAGTGCCTCCTCGGCAACGACCACCACGACTAGCACCAGCACGACGGTTAGCTCAACCATCACCCTGCTGAGCTCCTACAGCACCTCGGCGGACGCGATCGACATTTCTTCCTACCAGGGGGAAATGAGCGTCGCCACCTTCACCGCCCTCAAGGAAGAGGGGGTCAAGTACGTTATCGTTAAGCTGACCCAGGGGACCACCTACACCAACCCCTACGCCAAGAGCCAAATCGCCAACGCCCAGGCGGCCGGGCTGACGGTTTACGTGTACGACTACGTGACCTTCACCTCGGTTAGCTCCGCCCAGGCCGAAGCCGACTACTTCGCCGAAGTGGCCGAGGAATACGGCCTCGACACCACTACGCTGATGATCGCCGACGTCGAAGACAGCAGTGTTAAGAACAGCAACGTGGTGACTTACCTCAACGCCTACTGGGAAGAACTGAGCTCGCTGGGTTACACCAACCACGCTGTCTACACCAGCTACTCCTTCGACCAAACCTACGACGTCAGCTCGACGGTCGGCAAGAGCCGGACCTGGATTGCGGCCTACTACTATAGCTACTGGAAGAGCACGATTGAAGGTTCCGGCTACGGGGCATGGCAATACACCGACGAGTACGACAACACCTACGACGGCTCGATCGACATGGGACTCTTTAGTTCCAACACCACCACGTCGTCGACGACCACCACGACGACCTCGTCAACCGAAAACGGGGAAGTTTACTCCGATGGTTACTGGTACCTTTACGAAGGTGGGGTAATGCAGACCGGGTTTATGGAGTTAAGTGACGGTCGGATCGTTTACTACGATGCTTCGGGTCACATGTTATATGGCAGTCAAGAAATTGATGGTGCCTACTACTACTTTGATACGAGTATTGGGGAAATGCAGACTGGCGAGATTACCATTGATGGGTCTAGCTACTACTACGACCCAACGACCGGTCAACGCCAAACCGGGCTGGTTTACAACTCTAGTACCGAAACCTTCCAGTACTACGACCTGTCAACCGGTGCCCTGTTGACGAGCACGAGCGGGACCTACGTTGGCACCCTTCACGTACTCGCCGACGGGACGGTCGACACCTCAACCCTCTCCGACGGCCTCAACGAGATCGACGGCGTTTACTACTATTACGACTCCAGCACCGGTACTTTGACTTCCGGTTGGGTAACGGTTGACGGCAACACCTACTACTTCGACCCAACCACCAAGAAGGCCGTTACCGGGCAACTCTACCTGGATGGTTACTGGTACGGCTTCAGCAGTGACGGGGTAATGCAAACCGGTTTTACCGAACTGAGTGACGGCCGGATCGTTTACTACAACGCTTCCGGGCAGATGCAGTATGGCGAACAGGAAATCAACGGTTACTGGTACTACTTCGACGAAAACAACGGCGACATGGCCACCGGCTTCATTTCCCTGTCTGACGGGCGGACGGTTTACTACAACGCCTCCGGCCAGATGCAGTACGGTTTGACCGAGGTTGACGGTTCCTACTACTACTTCGACACCAATAACGGGGATGAATACACCGGCTTCAAGACGATTGACGGTGAGACCTACTACTTCGCCCCGGCAATGGTCGAAAGTAGCGAAGAGTACATCGACGGCTACTGGTACTACTTCGATGCCGACGGGGTAATGGCCACCGGCTTCACCGAGTTAAGCGATGGCCGGACGGTTTACTACAGCTCGGCTGGTCACATGCTGTACGGCGAACAGTACATCGATGGTTACTGGTACTACTTCGCCACCAACAATGGGCAAATGATGACTGGCTTTGTTTCGCTTCCCGACGGGCGGACGGTTTACTACAGCTCGGCTGGTCACATGCTTTACGGTGAACAGTACATCGACGGCTACTGGTACTACTTCGCCACTAACAACGGGCAAATGATGACCGGCTTTGTTTCATTGTCTGATGGTCGGACGGTTTACTACAGTTCGGCTGGTCACATGTTGTACGGCGAACAGTACATCGATGGTTACTGGTACTACTTCGCCACCAACAACGGCCAGATGATGACTGGCTTCGTAAACCTTCCCGACGGGCGGACGGTTTACTACGACGCTTCCGGTCACATGCTTTACGGCCGCCAATACATCAACGGCAAGTGGTACACCTTCCGGACTGATAACGGGGACCTCGTTTCGGAAGGTTAACCTTTAAGTAAGATCACGGGAAACAAGTTGTTTTCCGTGATTTTTTATTGTTTTCCTTAGCGCCGATGCCGTAAAATAAAATGGATTGTACGAAAATTAAATCAACTACTTATTTAGGAGTTGCGAATGAAGAAATTATCGATTGTCGTTCCTTGTTACAACGAGGCCGAGGCCTTGCCGCTCTTCTACCCGGCGGTGGAAAAGGTTGTTCAGGAAATGACGGACGTTGAAATTGAATACTGGTTGGTTAACGACGGTTCGAGCGACGACACCTTGACCGAAATGCGCAAGCTCCACGAAACCGACCCTGAGCGGGTCCACTACGTTTCCTTCTCGCGAAACTTCGGCAAGGAAGCCGGCCTCTACGCGGGCCTCGAGGCCGCGACTGGCGATTACGTGGTGGTAATGGACGCCGACCTCCAAGATCCGCCGTCCTTTCTGCCCAAAATGTACGCCGAGCTGCAATCCGGCGAGTACGACTGCATCGGCACCCGACGGACCGACCGCACCGGGGAGGCCCGCTTCAAGTCCTTCTTGAGCGATCAGTTCTACAAGGTCATCAACCGGATCTCCAACACGGCAATCGTGCCGGGGGCCCGCGACTATCGGATGATGACCCGTCAGATGGTCGACGCCGTGCTTTCAATGAAGGAGTACAACCGCTTCTCCAAGGGGATCTTCTCCTGGGTCGGCTTCAAGACCAAGTACCTCGACTACCACAACGTTGAGCGGGTGGCCGGGGAAACCGATTGGAGCACCTGGAAGCTCTTCAAGTACGCGATGGATGGCATTTCCGACTTCTCCCAGGCCCCGCTCTCGCTGGCGGTTTGGCTGGGGACCACCTCCTTTATCGTTTCCCTGCTCGGCCTCTTGGCGGTGATCATCCGGCGGATCGTCGAACCTTCCTCGAGCGTCTTTGGCTGGGCCTCGATGGTCTGCATCATCCTCTTGCTCGGCGGCCTTCAGCTACTGTGCATCGGGGTTGTCGGCAAGTACATTGGCCGGATCTACCTTCAGGTTAAGCACCGGCCGATCTACATCGTGAAGGAGAAGAAATGAGACTGAAGCCTTATTCCTTACTGTACTGGTCGCTAGAAGCACTGGTGATTGCCCTGCTGATCTGGGTTTGCTCCAAGCTCGACTTCGTTCTGCAACCGATCGGGATCTTCATTTCGGTGACCTTCACCCCGCTGATCATCTCGACCTTCCTTTATTACATGCTGAACCCGATCGTCAAGCTCCTGGTGAAGATCCGGATTGGCCGCTTTCGCTTTCCGCGGGGCCTGGCCAGCCTCCTCGTGGTGCTAACCCTGGTCCTGGTTGTGCTCGGCGGGATCGCGGCCCTCTTGCCCTCGCTGGTCAACGAGTTGACCCAGCTGGTGAAGTGGCTGCCAACCGCCACCAAGGAAACCCAGCAGGCCCTTGGCCACCTCTCGCAACACGAGTGGTTCAAGCAACTGAACCTATCGAAGGTTTACGATGAGTTCAACGACCAGGTGGGCAAGTACGCCGAGATGCTCCTCAAGGGCCTGACCTCCAGCGCCGGCACGGTGATCGGCACGGTAACCTCGATCGTGGTGGTGGCGGTAACCGTGCCGGTGATGCTCTTTTACATGCTCAAGGATGCCCACCGCTTCGTGCCGAGCGTTCAGCGCTTCTTCTCGCCCAACCAGGCCGAGGAAGTGGGCAACCTCCTGCACCGGATGAATGCCACCCTGTCGGCCTACATTTCGGGCCAGGCGATCGAGTGCCTCTTCGTGGCGGTGGCCACCAGCGTGGGCTACCTGATCATTGGTCAGCCGCTGGCGATCGTGCTGGGGATCGTGGCCGGCTTAACCAACATGATTCCCTACGTTGGCCCCTACATCGGGATCACCCCGGCCCTTTTAGTGGCCCTAGCGGTGGAACCGCGCAAGATCATCTGGGTAATCGTGGTGGTGGTGATCGTGCAACAAATTGACGGCAACATTATCTACCCGAACATCATCGGCAAGACCCTTAACATCCACCCGCTAACGATCATCGTTCTCCTGCTGGCCGCCGGCAACATCGCCGGCATTCCGGGGATGATCCTCTGCGTTCCCTTCTACGCCGTTACCAAGACGGTGGTTAGCTTCTTTTGGACGATCTGGCAGCTGGAAAAACGGGGAAAGCGGCCGGCGGAGAGCCCGAAAAATGAATGATTGACGGCCTTTGAAATCAAGGCTATAATTAAGCAAGAAAACAACGGTGCGCCGTTGCTCGCTTGGCCAGCGGACCAGGCAGTTCGCAAAGGGTTGATCATGATGAATGGTCGACCCATTTTAAAATGGAAAATAATGTGTAATGTTACGGAATTTATAGTGTGTGAAAATGACAAGAAAATAAACTCTAAAAATTATTTGTTATACGGGGTTGCTTGCAGTTAGTTTACTTCTCGTTTTTCTGTTAATTGGCGGTTACTGCCCTTTTGGTAATCGATCCTTAGCAGGTTTAGATGCAAATACTCAATATCTTGATTTCTTTGCATACCTTAAGGACGTACTTAATGGAAAACAGGGAATTAGTTATGACTTAAGCAATACGCTTGGTAATAGTAACCTGTCTTTATTCGCCTATTACTTAAGCTCGCCGCTTAACTTGCTAATTGTCTTTTTTAAGAAAAGCCAACTAGCGGTTTTTTTTGATTTATTAGTTGTTCTCAAACTAAGCCTCGCAGCGATTACAATGGCAATCTTCCTTAGAATGAGGTTTGAAGCAAAATTACGTCCTGTATTCACAGTATTGCTTTCCATTAGTTATGCACTGATGGAATTTGATGTTGATCAAGCTAGTAATATCATGTGGCTTGACGGCGTCTACCTATTACCATTAGTTCTACTTGGTGTCTGGGTCATAGTAAGAGAAGGAAAGCGGTGGCAACTAGCGGTTGCAGTGGCAGCAACCCTAATTTTCAATTGGTACACGGGGATCATTAACTGCCTATTTACAGCATTTTGGCTAGCACTGGAACTTTGTCTAGCAAATGATGGTCAATCAATTAAGTGGCTAGTACGGAAGGTTATTGATTACTCCTCGGGAATGATTATCGGTGTACTCTTATCAGCATTCCTTTTTTTGCCAAACTTTTATGCGCTAGTTAATGGTTCACGTAGTCAATTTGACAATTCTTTACTGGGAATTGGCTTTGTAGGAAACCCCCTAATTCTTTTTGGGAGACTATCCATTTTTTCTTTTTCCACTAACGATGCTAGCCATACAGTTCTTTATTGCGGAAGTTTAGCTTTGTTAGGATTTGTAGCAAGCTTTTTCTCGGGACGCTTAAGTAAGAAAACTCGCTTAGTAATCATGATTGCAACAATTGTTGTAATCATGATGTATTATTGGCAACCACTATATTTACTTTTTTCACTTTTCAAAAAGGTAGAAAGTTATTGGAGCCGGTATTCATACCTAGGCATCTTTTTTATTATTTTCGGTGCCGCTAAATTCTACTCAACCGCTAACGAAAAGGGTCTAGAGCAACAAGCCATATGGAAGGGCGTATGTACACTTGATTTACTAATTTTAGTTGGTTCTTGGTACATTAGCAGTTTAAAAAATGGTTTGATTATGGCGATCATCGTGATCGTAGCTGGCGGTTTATTATCATTTGTTGATAAATCAGCCTTTCGTGCACAGCAAATGGTAATTTTAAGTAGTATTGCGTGCTTGTCCTTCATTGAACTAGGAACGAATATGGTTAATGGTTGGGAAGGAGCAGGGAACGACGCTCAAAAGCAAAGCCTTTATCATCGCTATGTAAGCCACCAAGAGAAACAAATTGCAAGTATTAAGCGAGGAAACTATCGGATAATTCAGACCAATAATAGGGTTGGACTTAGCAAAAATGGTTTAACAGCAAACTACAATGAGTCGTTAACCTATAACTACTGGTCACTTGCGGGGTACAACTCTAATCAAAGTAGTAGTCAGTTATCATTCTTAGAAAACCTTGGTTACCGCAGTGAAGGTAGCAGAATGACGATTGTTAATGAACCTCTTCTTGGAACTGATACGCTACTCGGAGTAAAGTATCTTCTTGCAAGTCGGGGAACGGTAACTACTGGATGGAAGAAAGTAAGCAAAAAGGTTTTGAATGGAAAAACAGTTTATAAAAACACTTACGCACTTCCACTAGCTTTTACTGCGCGCTCCAAAGCTAGTGGTGTAAAACTTACTGGGAATCCATTTGAAAATCAAAATCTCCTTTTTAGTACACTAAGTGGAAGTAATAAAAAAGTATATACGCCGGTTAGTTACAAGTCCAAGGTTGCACAGAATTACCTGAAGTATACATTACTGAATACTAATAAAAAGAAACCGGTATACGGAAATCTAACTTGGCAAGTAAGCGAAGCCGCGCAACTTTTTGTTAACGGACACTTTAAGTCAGCGTATACGTCATGGCTTTCGCCAAGTGTGTTTAATATTCCGGTGAAGAGTAGTTCTGTCACAGTAACTCTTAGTAATGTTTCAAATCCAATGTCGATTAGCGCACAATTCTACCAATTAAGCCTCGCCAATTTACGGTCGCTATCTAGGGCGATTAAGTATAAATCGGACGTTCGCAAAATCAACATTAGCAAAGGCAAGATCCAGGTATTGGTCGTTGCAAAGAAGAAGAATGAATGCCTATACCTAACGATTCCATATGACAATGGATGGAAAATTACCAACAATGGTAAGCGAACATCCGCTAGCCAATGGCTCGGGGGGGGATGACTGTTCGCCTGGGAAAGGGAACGAACTAGTTGACCTTTAATTATCAATTACCATTATTGCGAAGTGGGATTTTCCTTTCAGTAGTTGGGGTAGGATTATTGGGAGCAAATTATTACTATGAACGAAGAAAGAGGCAAATGACGGAACATTAGTTTAGGGAGTGCCCTAATAAAATTAACGGAATGGCATTCCCTAACGTGATTGGTTTTATTAGTAAGCTATAGGATAGATGGTGACACTTAGAGGGAATATGATGATTTTTAATCGAGAAAAAAAGACACTAGAAAAAATTTCTGAGAATAAGGACATAATTTATTTCGTAGTAATTAGCATTGCACTATTGATTGTTAGGCTGAGCATGTTCCGCTTTTGGTCGGGAGACTACGTTCAATTTTTACGTCCGTGGTATGACAAGATTAGCCAGTTAGGTGGACTATCTGCATTAAGAAAGCAGGTAGGAAACTATGCGATTCCATATCAGTTTTTCATTGCACTATGCACTTACATCCCTGTTAAAAGCCTGTATTTGTATAAATTGTTTTCAGTATTTTTCGATTACCTGCTTGCCTTTTACGCAGCTAAATTGGCTAAGTTGATTTTCCCAAAATTAAGCTTTTTGATGGTATATTCCGCTGTATTAGCTTTGCCAACAGTAATTTTTAATTCTGCTACCTGGGCACAAGCAGATTCGATTTATTCGGCTTTTGTGGTTATTGCCTTATACGAACTAATTCAAAGAAAATATCTATTTGCATTTATTTTCTGGGGAATTGCATTTGCTTTTAAATTACAAGCAGTATTTATTTTGCCACTGTTTGTCTTAGTTTATGTTGTAAGAAAAGATTTTAGCATTTTGTATTTCCTAATTTCTCTTCTATCTTTTTATGCATGTAATCTCCCAGGATTCTTGTATGGAAGAAGCTTGCTAGCACCAATTAAGGTCTATCTGTCGCAGGCCGGAAATTATCCGAAACTAGACCTTAATTACCCGAATTTTACGGTCCTCACGGCAATTAACCCAACCCCAACAACGATGGCGGAGTACAATATGCTTCACTCGTTCTTATTGTTATTCGCATTGGTTGTAATTATCATTGGTTACATGTTTGTTCTCCAGAAATTTGAAAACAATATGGGAGACGAAAAAATCTTACAATTGGCGATTTGGACTTTTTGGACCTGCATTATGTTTATGCCAAGCATGCATGAGCGGTATGGCTACGTGATTGACGTTCTACTAGTCATTCTTTCGGCTGGAGATCGAAGGGTCTTTCCAATCGCTGTTATTTCAATAATGAATAGTTTGATCGCATATTGCTATTATCTGTTCAATATTCCGTATAACCAGTATTTTGCTTCGTATGTTATTATTGCGGCTTACGCCATCTTTTCTTTTTATGTTGTTTTTTCATCGGACGCGCGAGTTACAAAAATAGGTAAGAAAAAGTGAGTTTACTAGATAACCAAATTCAATAATTGTAGTTGGAAATGTAGGTTTACATGGTAGAATGTAACAGTGTAATTTTCGAATATTAGGTGAACAAAATGACAAAAAACATCGAACTCTCAATTATAATGCCTTGCTTAAACGAGCATGAGACGTTAGAAAGCAGCTTGCAAGAAGCACTTCTTTTTTTCAAAGATCATCAGGAAATCAGTGGGGAAATTCTTGTAGCGGACAATGGGAGTACAGATGGTAGTTTAGAGATTGCCAAAAAATATGAGGATCAAGGGGTCAGAGTTGCCCATGTAAAGAATAAAGGGTACGGTAATGCCTTAATTGGTGGAACCAAAGCTGCCAAGGGAAAATACTGCATCATGGGTGATCCGGATAATAGCTATGATTTCTACCACTTGATGCCGTTTATTGAGCGTCTCAGAAATGGTGACGATTTGGTAATGGGGAACCGTTTTAAAGGTGGGATTGAAAAAGGGGCAATGCCTTGGTCACACCGTTATATCGGGACACCGATCCTATCCTTTATTGGTCGCCTTTTTTACCATAATAAAATTGGGGACTTTAACTGTGGATTAAGAGGATACAATCGAGAAAGGATAATGGCTCTCCACCTGTGTACAAGTGGGATGGAGTATGCTAGTGAAATGATTGTTCAATCCGCGCTGAACAACTACAAGATTTCAGAAGTTCCAACTGTTCTTCGTGTTGATGGTAGGAGTTCTGCTCCACATTTAAGTACTTGGAGTGACGGTTGGCGGCATTTGCGTTTCCTTTTGATGTACAGCCCTAAATGGCTTTTTCTTTATCCAGGATTAGTCCTATTTGTAGTTGGCCTAATTGGAATGTTATCGATCCTCTGGCGACCAGTTGATTTGTATCACACCACTTTTAGTTTGAATACCTCCCTCTTTTTTGGTGGGTTTATTTTAGCCGGAATACAAAATATCCTGTTTACCTTATTTAGTTATATTTATGCTAAGAACACAACTTATTTCCCGGTAACCGATCGGATAGTCTCTAAAATCGAAAAAATTACTCTTGAAAAAGGTGTACTACTTGGATCTTTTCTTTTTCTGGTCGGACTATGCCTAGCAATTTTTGCAGTGGTTATTTGGGGTAGAAATGATTTCGGTTCTTTAAATGTGGCTAGGATGATGAGAATAACCATTCCAGCAGTAATTTTTATGATCATGGGAATTCAGATAATTTTTGGGGCATTCTTTGCTGGGATTCTGGATATAAAGGTGAATAACAGTGAAGGCCAAGAATAAACTATCGCTAGCTTTTAACGTCATTTCAGTTGGGCTTATAATTGCTTACTTAATAATTGCAGGAACTAGAGCGATCTATGTTACTACAGACGAATTAATTGACTCAACCCTCCAGGTAAATCAAGCAATATCCATTACTTCGGGTCACTGGTTGGGTAACTATAGCCCATATCTATTGACAAAGGGACTATCATTCCCTTTTTTCTTAGTTTTTAACCATTTAATTGGCTTACCATTCAATTGGGCGTTAGCGATCTTTAACTTAGGAACGGTAATCATTTTAATTTTGGTGATTATTCCCTTTGTAAATAAAAAAAGTCTTGTCGTAACAACGTTACTTGCTTGCTTGCTGTTTAATCCGTTAATGTTTGAACTCAGTACTGCAAGAACATATCGTGATGCAACAGCCTATGCATCGATGATTCTCCTGTTAGCATGGGTAGTTGGCTTTGTTTTTAATAGTAACGTTGCTTTTAGAAAGAGTAGCTTTGTTACTAGTGTTATTGCAGGTGCCATCGGCTTCCCGTATTGGGTAAATCTTAGGGAGGATTCGGCTTGGATTTATCCGTTTATTGTTGTTGCCTTTGGAGTAAGTATTGTAACTGCACTTTTAAAAAAAGTAGCCTCTCGTAAATGGTTAATGCGAATAAGTTTACTCATCTTCTTACCGCTTTTTATTTTGGGTGTAGAAGACCTTTGCATTGCTGGAATGAACAGGCATTACTATGGTCGATTTGTTGTAAATGAATATACTTCAAAGGATTTTAAAACTGCCATTGGAACAATGAGCGCAGTTAAAACAAATTCGTGGGTAATTAATGTTCCTGTCAATACAGCCGCAAGAAAGCAGATGTATAAGTACGTTCCAGCATTTAAAAAGTTGAAACCATACCTAGATGAAAATAGAAAAGATGGGATGGATTTTTTTAAAGATATAGGTGTTGCTGAACCGAGTTTAGGCCATGATTATCAAGGGGGCTGGTTCCCTTGGGCATATCGGGGAGCCGTTGCTAAGGCAGGGTATGCTCATAATTCAGCTCAATTTAAACGGTATAACGAACGGTTGGTAAAACAGCTTTTAAAAGCAGAAAAAGAAGGTAAAATTAGCGGTTCAGGCAAGGCGCGAAGCTCTTTAGTTGCGCCAATAAAAGTTACAATTGTTATGCCAACTCTTAGAGCCTCAAAGATAGTTGCTCATAAGATGATTAACTTTGAGGGACTAACCTTTAACTTGCAGAGTAGCAAGGAAAAGTCGAGTAAAAACTTTTACAGTATTGTTGATTTCCTAAAATTAAAGGGTCACTTTTCTGAAGGGAAGAATGATCTAATTCTTTCTGAGCGTGTTTTAATTTGGCTAACGAGTGTAGCTAAATTATTGTCAAAATTAATGATTGTAGTAGTAATGTTTAGCTATCTTGTTTACATTATTTGGCGGATCAAGATCCACGAACCAAAGCTAATTGTTTCTGATTGGTGGATGCTAGCATCATTAGGAATGATGATCTCGGTTGTGCTCAGAATTTGTATGTTGGGTTATGTGACAGCTACTTCATTTGTTGCATATTCGACGTCATATATGTCGTCAATGTATCCATTATTTACTATTGGTGCTTTCTGTTGTTTATTTGCAGACACCAAGGTTATTAAGAGCTTGAAAGTGGATTATGAGAGTGATGATCCAATTGCCCAATAAGCAACAGCGTGAGGTAATTGACGCTTCGTTAAATCAAAGATAGAATTAGACTGTTAATGGTGAGCTGCCTCCTTAAAAGGCAGCTCTTTTTGGGTAAGTTACGCTTTGTCCATATACATGAATGAATTTTCTAAAAGAGGTTAAGAATGAGCAAATTATCAGAAGCAGTAAACAAGCGGCGGACCTTCGCCATCATTTCCCACCCGGACGCGGGGAAGACGACGATTACTGAACAACTCCTCCTTTTCGGGGGCGTGGTTCGTGAGGCCGGGACGGTTAAGGGCCGCGGTAGCAGCAACTTCGCCAAGTCTGACTGGATGGAAATCGAGCAGAAGCGGGGGATCTCGGTGACCTCCTCGGTAATGCAGTTTGATTACGCCGGCAAGCGAATCAACATCTTGGACACCCCGGGGCACGAGGACTTCTCCGAAGACACCTACCGGACCCTAATGGCCGTCGACTCGGCCGTGATGGTGATCGACGGCGCCAAGGGGATCGAGCCGCAAACCCGCAAGCTCTTCCAGATCTGCAAGATGCGGGGGATTCCGATCTTCACCTTCATCAACAAGTTTGACCGCGACGCCCGCGAGCCGCTCGACCTGATGAACGAAATCGAGGAGACCCTTGGAATCGAAACCTACCCGATGGACTGGCCGATCGGGATGGGGCGGCAGTTCATGGGCGTTTACGACCGCTTCAACAAGCGGGTTGCCCTCACTCACCCAACCGACCCGGAGAACCCCTACCTGCCCCTGGGCGAGGACGGGATGGTGGCCGGCGACAACCCGCTGGCCAGCGAAGGCGAGTGGCAAGACGCCCTCGACGGGATCGAACTGGTGGAAATGGCCGGCAACGAGTTTGATGAAGCTAAGATCGCGGCCGGGGACCAAACGCCGGTCTTCTTCGGTTCGGCCCTGACCAACTTCGGGGTCAAGACCTTTTTAGAAACCTACCTCCAGTTTGCCCCGGCGCCGAGCCCGCACAAGCAGGACAACGGCGAGGCGGTGGACCCGCTGGCCCCGGAATTCTCCGGCTTCGTTTTCAAGATTCAGGCCAACATGAACCCCAAGCATCGCGACCGGATCGCCTTCGTGCGGATCTGCTCCGGGGAATTTGACCGCGGAATGGATGTGACCCTCGAACGGACCGGCAAGCCGTTGCGGCTGTCGAACGTGACCGAGTTCATGGCCAACACCCGGGAGAACGTGGAAACCGCCGTGGCCGGCGACATCATTGGTCTCTACGATACCGGTAATTTCCAGATCGGGGATTCGATCTTCACCGGCAAGCAGCCGATTAAGTTTGAAAAGCTGCCGCAATTTACTCCGGAACTCTTCGTCCGCGTTTCGGCCAAGAACGTGATGAAGCAAAAGTCCTTCCACAAGGGGATCAACCAGTTGGTCCAGGAAGGGGCGGTGCAACTCTACCAGAGCTACACCTCCAACGACTACATCCTCGGGGCGGTGGGCCAACTGCAATTTGAGGTTTTCAAGTTCCGGATGCAAAACGAGTACAACTCGGAAGTGATCATGGAACCGCTCGGCAAGAAGACCGCCCGCTGGATCGACGCCGACCAGCTCGACCCGAAGATGGCCTCCTCGCGCAACATGCTGGTTAAGGACCGCAACGGCGACCCGCTCTTCCTCTTTGAAAACCAATTCGCCGAGAACTGGTTCAAGCAGAAGTACCCGGACGTTAAGCTGACGGCGAAGTTGTAGGATGATAAGGATCCTTAGTTGTCCAAGGAGAATTTTAAAGTGACTTCTAAAAAGAAAAAAGTTACGAGCATGATAGTAGTACAAATAGCCTTATTCTTAGTGCTATTTATCTACTTTACTCAAATCACACCATTACTACCTTTTGATGCAGATGATTGGTCCACGTTGGGGACCATGCGGTTACCGATTCCGCTGTGGGGTGTATTTAACCCCTCTAAAGTGTTACCTGAGGTTATCGGACCACTTGTGGGGGAAATCGCTGCATACGTTGTATACCCAATTTCCAAAAATTATGTAGATTCGATTTTGTTTACACAGGCAGTCCTCGTTTCACTTTGTGTTGCTACGCTTTTATATTTGTTCTACCTTTTTTAGTTAGGAAAATGAAGATGACATTAAAGCAAGCCATTAGTGGAGAGCTCTTCATGTTCCTATCACTTTTCTTTCTCTTTAAGCACCTAAACTCGGCAAGTTACAGTGGTATTTGGGCATCAGATTTTAATTGTTATTTCCACTACCTTATCCCTGGGTTGCTGAATGCATCAGTACTACTGGTAATAATGACGGAAGAAGATTTTACTAAGCAGTGGGCAAACCAAAGTAATATCTACAAGGGTTTCTTTTTTGTAGCTCTTTACTTTGCTATCTTTTCAAGTTCGCAACTCAATATAATTTTGGCTGCATACATCATTGTTGATTTAGCAGTCAGAGGATTTGAATATGTTCGTCAGGGAAATAAGGAACCCATTTCAAATCTTTTAATCTATTTTGTAACAATCGGGTTATGGCTGATCTCAGTTTTATTTGATCTTCATGGACGAAGAGCAAGTATGGTAACCGCTGCAAACAGTGGTAGTTTGAATGAGAAAATAGCGTCAATTGTTACTTCTCTAAAAACTTTAATTGGTAGCTTCAATTCAAAGATTTTAGTACTGTATTGCCTAGTAATAGTTGCATCGTTATTTTTGAGTGCTAAGAACAAAAAGGATAGGAAAACAGCTTCCGTATTACCAATAATTAGCATGCTGTTTTGCGCATTACTAATTTCTTTTGTTTATTTGCTATTTGCTTATTCCAAGGCAGGAGCAAGCTATGTGGGTCGAGTTGATGCAATGTGGTCTCCAATTTGGTTCTTTATTTTAAGTTCTTGCATTGGTGTAGCGTACTTGGTTAAGGAATACAACTCGGTAAGGATAGCTATGCCACTAGTGCTAGTAATTATGGCGCTTATTTCCTTTAACTTTGACTATCTTCCGGTTCAATCTAGTGTTGATCAACATAGTGCAAGTACGATCCGCCAAGTTGATAATTATATGATCAAGCAAATCGTTAAGGCTGATCGTGAAGGGAAAGCTAAGGTTACAGTAAAGGTTCCATGGGGAGATGGGGAAGTAAACCCGAAGGATCTATCATCAAACTGGCCACATGCTTATTACATGGCAAAGTGGATGCAGAATACGTTATATTCTCATGGCATCATAAGAAGTAGGATCCAGATAACCTTTAAGCCTGACAAGAAACTAAATAAGAAATTTTATGAGAATAGAACAAAACAGCAACCATTTACAGCGTTAGAGACTAGATAGTAAAAATTGATAATACACTGACAATGGCAATTCTGAGCTAAGGTTTTACGGGGGTACGACTGGTTGTCAATTTACCAGTGGTTGCATATCGACACACGGTTGTGATGGTCAATGGTAAGCAGCATAGCTTTACTTTAAGCAACCGGGGAACCCCGCAGTTAAGGTTAAGTGCGGGAACAAGCAGGTTAACGGTTACCTATCGACCAAGTTGGGAATATTGGCTTGGCTTAAGCATTAGCTTAATTACTTGGTTGGGTTTAATCGCCTGGCGAATCTATCTTTCTCGGGGGAGAAAAATAGAGGGCAATAACTGATTGCTCTGTTAGTGGGAAGAAATAGTCTGTGTTGTATAAGAGATTACTATTGGGAGATTTTTATGGATACTAAAATTAAGAACCGTCTCAGTTTGAGAAATGGGGGGGGTACGTGGCTCGCTTGGTTACTATTTGCGGCCGCAAGCCTACTAATCACCGCAATTCTAGCAAAGACGCGGGTGATTTACTTTTACAGTGACTGGGGATTTCACGCTAATCGCGTTGAAGAGCTTTATCAAAATTTGAAAACCGGCCACTGGTTTACCTTCATTTCCGCTCGCTACTTTACGAATTCGGGAGCAGGATCATTTCTCTTCTACCCGATCATTTTTTTCTATCCGTGGGCACTGTTACGGTTTATTCTTTCACCGGTAGCTGCCTTTTATGGGTGGTATGCCCTGTTAACCTTTGTTACCTTGGTGACTAGCTATTGGTCAATGCGGGCCTTTACCTGCAAGACTAACGGCTGGAGTTGGCGGTCATTTGCCTTTGCGATGTTGTACACCTTTAATGCCTACCGGTTGTACTTGGGGACGGCCGTTTTTGGCGAATTCATTGCCGTCAGCTTTTTGCCGATCGTTTTTCTTGGGGCGTACGAGATTTTCTGGGGAGATTATTCAAACTGGTGGCACCTTGCCCTTGGTGGGACCCTTCTTTTCTACAGTCACTTGTTGAGCGTTGTAATCACCAGTGAATTCTTAGTGGTGTTGGTGGTAATCAAACTAATTACTAGTCGCAAGTTTGAACTCGTTCGCTTGCGGGCACTCCTATGTAGCGGGCTAGTGGCCTGCGGCTTGTCATTAGGACGCTTGATTCCGTACTTGACCGATTACGTGGGGCAGCACATCTTTTCTGCCTACCCGGGAATCGGGATTAGCACAACCATTAGTCAGATAGTAACTACTTCGTTGACAAATGGCCTTTTTTACGGAGTTGGCTTTGTCCTTATGGCCGGATTGCTCCTTGGATGGGTACTGATTTCCAATGGCAAAGAGTTGACCCTATTTATCCTTGCTTGGCTAGCATTGGTATTGGCAACCACCCTTTTCCCGTGGAGTAAGGTTGGGCAAACATCGTTCGGGATGGTGCAATTGACCTTCCGTTACCTTGCCTATACTGCTCTTTTTGCAAGTGCACTACTTGCCCTTTTCGTTGGTCGGCTCAAACTTAAAGAAGGAAGTTGGCTTTTCGAAAGCCACGTGGTAGGTCAAATAATTGCAGCGGTTGCGATTACGGGACTATTCGTGATTATCGGGGCTCTTAATTTGAGCCCAGTTCGCAACACGACGGCCCCATATTTGGCAAAGCCAACGACAGATGATGCGGTTCTTTTCGATACGGTACGGGTTGATAGTCGAAATTACAATCAAATTTTTTCCTATCTAATTAAGTACGGTGAATATGACTATTATCCGATCGTAGCCCGGGGGACGATTGCCCCAGATGGAATTTCCCCAACTAGTCAGTCGATTGTTCACCACCTCGTGGAAATTAATGGTAAGAACAAGGTGGTAAAGCCAACGGCAAGTGCGAATGCCCTAACGTTCAAGCTAAACTTAAAGAAGCCAGCCACGGTTAACCTCCCAGTAGTTGCTTACCGGCACACGGTTGTAATGGTTAATGGTAAGACGCGAAGCTTTAAGCTAAGTAAGCGGGCAACCCCGCAGTTAAAGCTAAAGGCGGGGAGCCAACGAGTTACCGTAACGTATCGGCCAAGTGCTTGGTACTGGATCGGGTTGGTTGTTAGTATCTGTTCCTGGGGAGCATTGGTGGTTTGGCGAATTAAGACTAGGTTTGGATCAAATCAATTTTAGAGAGTAGTGCATACCGTCATAATGCTTTGGTAAAATTTTTTCAAGCAGTCCTTAGATAAAAGAGGTTGGTAAGATGGTTGCTATTATCTTTATTTTGATGATTGCTTTGATTGGTTACTTGTGGTTTCGCCTCTCAGGGGAGGGACAGAAGTATCAAGAGGAAAGGCAACGTTGGGAGAACTCTAAGGAGAAATCGGACCGGTTACTAAAGCAAAAAATAGAAGAATTAGATAAGGCTAACTAACACATCCAAAGTTTGCAGGACAACGCCGATAAACAGTTACGGGAATTAGAGGATGAGTTGTCCGAAGCATGTACGACCTTCTTAGGTGTGTTGTTTACGGAAACGGAGCAGTTCACGAAACAGGAGTTAAAAGCCCGGCTTAAGGAGATTAACCGCGAAGTAGCACCAGTGTTTAACCTTGAGTATTCCAATGATGGCGATTCAAAGCAGCAGCTAGAACTGTATAAACAGATTGTAGGTAAAGTTCATAAATTGTTGAAAGACTCTGAGTGCATTATCCAGGGAAATATTAATCGGTCTCTTGATAACGGGGAGTTACAGGAAGTTCCCGGTGTTCTAATTGATTCGGAACATGTTGAGAATTCAATAAATGGTGAGGCAGCTGAGGAGGAAGCTAAAAAAGCCTTTAAAGCCGAAATAGAGAATGAGAAGGACATAGATGCCTATCTACTTTCGTCCCTTGATATTCCGACAAAAAACGGTACAAGCACCCAAATTGACTTTGTTATTCTTAATAAGAAGGGTGCTTTCCTTTATGATGTAAAGAGTTCCGAGTATTTTTCTAAGTATCAGTACGGGGACGAAGGCCAACAATTGTATCATAAAGAGGCACTCGCATTTACTCTTGCCGAGGAAGCAAGTAAGGAAACGAACAGATTAGCAAAAGGGACTACCTTCCGGAAAAATTTTGCAACCAAGCTAAGAGAAGCTACTATTCATCCAGCGTATATCATTGTGAATGGAAATAACATTACTTTCCGATCTAAAGATGGCGTTCCAGTATATTCTTTAGAAGAAGCAATCAAACATTTTCGTAATTTCAGCAATAATAATGATGATAAGTGGGAAAGCAATTTAAAGCTAAATGCCGGGCACTTGGAGAAATATGCAAATGGTAAATATGAGAAAAGGTTTGAGTATCAGCTTTTGTCACCATTTGCTACTGACATTATCAAGAGGTTACAACAATTTACTGAGTCAGAGAAAGAGAATTAGCGGCGAAAAATCTAATAAGGGAATAGATTTGATATGATAAATTTTACAGAAGACAAAAAAATAAATTCATCTCCTTGTGCAACCATCGTCGTTCCGTGTTACAACGAAGAAGAAGTTCTCCCGGAAACCGTCAAGGAACTGGGGGCAATTCGCCAAAACCTAGTTGGCCAGGGGGCGATTTCTCCGGCAAGCAAGCTCCTCTTCGTCAACGACGGGAGCCGCGACAAAACCTGGCAGCTGATTCAGCAGTTTACCCGCGAATATGATTACGTGGCCGGGATCAAGTTTACCCGCAATTACGGCCACCAGAACGCCCTCCTTGCCGGGATGAGCGTTGCCGTCAAGCACTCCGACTTGATCATCACCATCGATGCCGACCTTCAAGACGACGTCAACGCCATCCCCAAGATGGTCGCCGCCTACCAGGCCGGCAACGACGTCGTCTACGGCGTCCGCAACAGCCGGGCCACCGACACCGTCTTCAAGCGCCGCACTGCCCTGGCCTACTACGGGCTAATGAAGCGTCTCGGCGTCAACTTGGTGCCGGATTCGGCCGATTACCGCCTGCTGAGCAAGCGTGCCACCGAGGCCCTGCTCCAGTACCGCGAGCGCAACCTCTTCCTGCGCGGGATGGTGCCGCTGGTGGGCTTCAAGTCGACCAAGGTCTACTACCCGCGCAAGGAGCGCTTCGCCGGGGAGTCGAAGTACCCGCTCGGCAAGATGCTCCACTTTGCCCTTGACGGCATCACCTCCTTTTCGATCGCCCCGATCCACTTGATCATGGGCCTGGGGGTCACCACGGTGATCATCTCGATCGTTCTGATGATCTACACGGTGGTCGAAAAGATTCGCGGCAATGTCGTTTCCGGCTGGTCCTCGCTGATGGTGTCGATCTGGCTCCTCGGCGGCATTCAGCTGATCTCGCTGAGTGTAATCGGCGAGTACGTCGGCAAGGTCTTCACCGAGGTCAAGCACCGCCCGCGGTTCAACATCGAGGAGGAGACTTACTCGCGGCAGTTTGAAGAAGGGGATCGCGACACGCAACGGGAACATTTAGATTAAGAGAAGAAGCGCGGTGGGTTTTCACCGTAATAAGTTAGCGACAAGATTTCTGTTGACTCGCTAGAAGGTACTATGATAAGTTCTTTTTGCAGGTAGAAATCCGCTGTCTACTCGTGTAAATCGAATTAGCGTTTAAACGGTATGCAATGCCGTCGATCACGAGGCCGCCGGTATGGCGGTTTTTTTCTTGGTCAACAATGGTTTGGGGGACGAAATTATGGCAAGCACGGAGCAGCTACTTGATGGCTACTACAAATGGCTAAGTGAGAGCTATCAAGTAAATCAACTTGACGATTCTGATGAAATAGTAACCCCCTTCACCGATGTGATCGGCGATAATATCACCCTCTACTTGTCAACCAATTGCGATGGCTCGATTACGCTAGATGACGATGGCTACACTCTAAATAACCTGGAGCTGATGAACGTCACCCTTTCGCGGGCAAGGAATCAAGTGGTGGAGAGAATTCTCCGGCAGTATAAAATCAAGCGGGAGGATGACCTTTTGTCCGTCTCCGGTCAGCCGGTTGAATTTCCCCGGATGAAGCTAAATCTAACGTCCGCAATTCTGAAGATTGGTGACCTTGTTTTCACGCAGCGAAAACAAGTGAAGAGCATGTTTGCTGACGACGTGGTTAAGGCCTTGAACGCAAACGACCTTGGCGGGCTTAAGAGTAGCTTTGTTGGGCGGAGCGGAATCGAATACCTATTCCCGTATGTGGTCGCACCGCGCAAGACGCATCCGCTGAAGGTGGTCGAAATTGCTAACCGGATCAGCACCGATAAGATGATGCGCCTGGCATATCAATTCATTGATGTGAAGAGGAGCGCCGCCTTCGATTTTGCCGATCCGAAGTTTCTAATCATCTACAACAATCAGGAGGCCAAGTTAAGTCCCGCTGGCCAAAAGATCGCGGTTGATTCCGGAATCATCACCACCGGATTTGATAATCTTGATTTCATAAGGGACGTGTTGGCGTCATAGATACTATGGCGCAAAGTAGTCTAAATTTTGGCAAGAGCTGGTCATCATTATGGTGGCCAGCTCTTTTGAATATTATGTTTGTGACTTCTGGGATCCGGGGAACTTATATAAATTGCGTTCCTAATAAAGCGACTATATAATTTAACAATAGCAATTTTAAGAACATACGATTGATAGTTTGGGGAACGTATGTTAAGATAAGATCAAGCATAAGAGGAAAGCGCAGCCGTCGTGATATAATGGGAGGAAACAAGATGGTTGAGCAAACAAACGAAAAGTACTACGGATTCACGTCAGATTTGATTTTCGAGTGGGTGATGGAAGATGATGAAAACAGCCTGCAAATCTTGCGGGCAATCTTACCGGAGCTAAATATCGTCAAGATCCACCGCCCGGAAACGCAGCATGAGATTAAATTTCCGGACCAGCAACGCGGAGTACAGTTCGATGTGTTGATCGAGGATGACAAACACCGCCTGTACGAAGTCGAGATGCAGGTGGAAAATAACGAGGACATCGGCAAGCGATTGCGTTACTACCAGTCAACCTTGGATGCGGAGGCCCTGATCAAGGGAACGGTGGGCTTTTCGACCCTTAAGGAAACCTACGTGATTTGCCTTTGCGCGTTTGACCCCTTCAAGAAGGGGAAGCGCCGGTACGTAATCCGCGATCATGACGATGAGGACCTAACGACGGAGATTGACACCGGGGCAACGAAGGTGGTCGTTAACGCGAAGGGCACGCACGGAAAAATCACCCGGGACCTGGAAGCAATCATTAACGTGATGAACGAACAACCGGACCCAGGCAACCGCCTAGCCCAGCGCTTGCGTAGGGAAATTGATGTGTACAATCGGGATCATGAACGGAGGCGGAAGCTGATGAATTACGAAATGCGACTACAAGAGAAGTGGGAAAATGGCGTGAAAGTGGGTGTTGCTAAAGGATTAGCTAAAGGTGAGGTTAAAGGAAAAGTAGAAGGAACGCTCAGCACGGTAACAAAGGTGATTGAATCGATGAAGGACGCCGGAGACAGTGACAAAGAGATCTTCAACTTTGCTCGCAAAGTTAGCGATGGTAAAATTTCGGACGAGAAGTTGCGGTCAATGATTGCGAATAGCTGACAGCTAGCTTACGGTGGTTTTCGTGATTAACGGTAGGGGTTCCCAATCGTTGAAAATCTACGTACCTAAAAATCATAAGTGGAAGTGAAAGTTGATGAATTACGAAATGCGACTTCAAGAGAAGTGGGAAGCTGGTATGAAAGTGGGGGTTGCTGAAGGAACGCTCCGTACTTTGATGAGGTTCATAAGGGCGATGAAGGATGCCGGAGAAAGTGATAAGGGAATTTTTGACCTCGCCCACGAAATTAGCGATGGTGAAATTCCGGATGAGAAGTTGCGGTCAATAATTGCGAATAGCTAATGGCCAATGTAAGGCGGTTTTCATGATTAACGGTAGGAGTTTTCTGATCGATTAAAATCTGCCTACCTAAAAAACATAATTAGGAGTGAAAATCGATGAATTTTGAAATGCGACTGCAAGAAAAGTACGAAGCAGGTTGGAAAGTTGGCTTTGCTAAAGGGTACGCTGAGAGTTTTATCGAAGGCTTTAATGAAGGGATGGCTGAAAGTAAAACCAAAGGAATGCTCCTTTCGTTAACGAAAATGATTAAGGCGATGAAGGATGCCGGAAAAAGTGATAAGGAGATTTTTGACCTTGCTCATGAAATTAGTGATGGTAAAATTCCGGATGAGAAGTTGCGGTCAATGATTGCAAAAGGCTAGTGGGTCGATAAGTTAAGATTGTTATTTAGGAATTAGCGGTAAGTCTTTCCTGATCAATGAGGCCTACTTGCCTAAAATCACGAACGGGAGCGAAAACGGATGAATTACGAGATGCGACTGCAAGAAAAGTATGAAGCAGGTTGGAAAGTTGGCTTTGCTAAAGGAAAAGCAATGGGCACGATCCGCGTAGTGTCGAAGACGATTAGGGCGATGAAGGATGCTGGAAACAGTAACACTAAAATTTTCAACCTTGCCCGTGAAATCAGCGATGGAGAAATTTCAGACGAGAAGTTGCGGGTAATGATTGCGAATGGTTAGTCCTTGTTCAAAGCATTAAAGTATCAAAGCATGATATCCAAATGATTATTTTGTCAATAACAAATCCCCTAGCCAAATAAATGGCTAGGGGATTTTATGATACATAGGAACCAGAAAACTAATCCCGCAAGTTTAGATAAAGCCTTCTTCTTCGTCGGTAACCTGTTGGATGAATTCATCGAAGTAGGGGAGGCTATAGACCACGTAGCCGTAACCATCCTTTTGGACAAGCTTTCGTTCCAAAGCGCGCTGGCGGCATTTTGCCACTACGTTTTTAGAAGCGTCCATTATTTTCATAACCTCGCTTGTTTTCTTCCGCCCGTTAATTGCGCGCAGGTATTGCCGGTCCCGGTCGGAGCCGGTTTTGTATATCGTCTGGTAGGCCTGGCGGAACAGGAGCTTCTTAAATGATGGGAGAATTTGCGTTAGGAAGTCATCATCAATTGGGGCGTCTTGTTCAGCCATCCGGTACGCTAGATCACCAAGCAACTGGAAGCCAAAGGAGTAGCCCTCAACCAAATGGGCCATTTTTAAGCCCCGCTCAAAGGGAATGTTCAGTGTTTTTGCGTAGGCGGTGGCCATATCAACCTCTTTGAGGGGGCTGGTGATTACTTCAGTTGCCCGCAAAAAGAAGGTTAGGTTATCCGCTTCTTGGACTGCAAGAACGTTTTCTGGCAGCCCGGTCATGATGATTTTGAGCGGTAAGTTGAGGTTGTGCCAGACGTTATAGGCCGCCACGAAATTCCGGATTGCCGCCGTATTGCTAACTTCATCAATGGTTAACAGAATGAATTGCCCATGCTGCTTGGCCCGTTTAAGAAGTGCCCTAACCCGAAGTTGATCATCGGTTTTCTCAGTACTGGACCGGGAGAAGCCAACTCCCCCAACGCTAACCGAAGTAATCCGACTTAGCAACCGAGAAGGGGAACTGGAAAGTGCTACCTGAAGCAACTCCGCTAGTTGGGTTACTAGGTCTTGATCGTGGGCGTGAATTAGCTCAATGGGGATGCATTTCTTCGAACTCGCAGTTACGAGTTCACGAATCCGCATCATCAGGGCAGTTTTTCCCGAACCACGCACCCCGCTGATTAAATACGTATCCGGGTATTGGGGGCGCTCCATTAGTTGGTCCGCAATTGCCTTTGCACTTATTTGGCTCGGTAAATAAATGGTCGGAACCATGCCGAAGGTTGGCGTAAATGGGTTTGCCACGGTTATCACCTCTCTTTTGTTATTGTATTCTACGAGTTCTCATTTGACAACTCTTGACACTTCTTGACAACTTCGATTTTAGATGACAACTCTTGACAACTTTTTTGAACTGCAATCAATACTTTGAAAAGCCTCTTAGAGGAGGAAGGAGGAGGTACCAATTCATTGAGGTACTATCATTTTCTTTAAAAATAGTTACCGATTTGGTAAGATAAATTGAAATGAAAGGAGGTGTCTAACCACTATGAGCACTAAGGTAAGTAGTGAAACCACAATTGCCTTTCACCCTGGTTACTACGTTAAGCAGTATCTGGATTCACAGCAAATGACGCAAAAGGAACTGGCTGACCGCCTGAACACGACTGAGAAAAACGTTAGTCAGCTCGTCAACGGCAAGCTGAAGTTAAATGAGGACTGGTATTCGCGCCTTGCTTTTGCCTTCGGGACCTCCGAAGCGCTTTGGCGCAATCTTCACCAGCAATACCAGATGGATTTAGCGCGGGTTCAAAGGGAAAAGGAACTGGCAAAGGAAGAAGAAATCCTGAGCAAGCTTGACTATTCCTTGTGGACGAACCTTGGAGTGGTGAAGGAAACGAGACAAAAGGCTGAAAAGGTCGATGAGTTGAAGCGCTACCTCCGAATTTCATCGCTCACCGTACTGGCGAACCGCGATTTCCTGGTCCAATACCGGACGGCGGTTAAGAACGTTGATGAGGTGAACGTGATTAGCGCCAATGCGTGGGTTCAAACGGCGATGAACATTGGTGACCAGCTGGTTGTCTCCCCGCTGAACCTTACCTTTTTAAAGGAACACTTGGCCGAGATCAGGTCCCTTTCGCTGACCGAGCAGGATGTGTTTATCCCCCGGCTGAAGGAGATCTTTTCCCAGGCGGGGGTCGCCTTTGTGGTGGTTCCCCATTTGAAGAAGAGCGGGATTTCCCGGGCGGTCAAGTGGCTGGGCAAAGGCCAAAAGGAGAAGGTCCTTTTGGCAATCAACGACCGGCAGAAGTCTTCCGACCTATTTTGGTTTGCCCTCTTCCACGAAATTCGCCACGTTTTTCAGCAGAAAACGAGCCACATTATCATTTTCTCCGACGGCAACCACGGGATTGCTAGCGCCCTCAAACTAGAAAAACTTGAGCAGGATGCCGATGACTTTGCCGCCAATACGCTAATCAGCCCAGCCGATTACGCGCGCTTTCTTAAAAAGGGGACCTTTACCGCGGCCGCCGTCAGCGCCTTTGCAAGCGAGATCGGGATTCAGCCCGGAATCGTGGTCGGCCGGCTTCAGCGGGACGGTCACCTGGAATTTAGCCAACTGAACCAGCTGAAGCAGCACTACGAGTTTTTGCCGCCCAAAGCAGCTCTTTCTTCCGTGGGAGAAAGAAATTGAGGTTCTCCCAGCCAATAATCAATTACCAAACCAAAAGCAGCTCCCCCAACCGCAATCAATTTGCGGTCAGGGGAGCTGCTTTTTTGGGAGAAACTGGTGGGAAAGCTATTCCGCTTCCGCCAGGTCGGCAACCGTTGCCGCCTTTGCGGTTGCCAGGTGGTGGGCGTCAAGGTAGTCGGTGATTTGCTTGATCGTGATGTACGGCACGTCCAGGCGGTCGGCCACCTTGAAGAGGTCATCGCGGCGGGCCATCGTCCCGTCTTCCTTCAGGTATTCAATGATCACGGCAACCGGCGCTGCCCCCGCCAGGTAGGCCAGGTCGACCGAGGCCTCGGTGTGGCCGATCCGGGTCCGCAGGCCGCCTTCCTGGGCGTAGAGCGGTTGGATGTGGCCCGGGTGGTTGAAGTCAGTGGCCTTGGCGATCGGCTTGGCGATGTGGCGAATCGTTGCCGCCCGGTCAAAGGCCGACACCCCGGTCGTCACGCCGGTTGCTTCCTCGGTCCCGTCGCAGGTGGTCATGAAGGGGGTCTGGTGCGGGTCGGTGCTGTGGGCGACCATCGGGGTGAAGCCCAGCTGGTGGGCGCGGTCAATCGTCAGCGGCACGCACATCAAGCCGTTGGCCTCGTGGAGCATTTGGTACACCGTTTGCGGGGTAATCCGGTCGGCCAGGGCCACCAGGTCGCCTTCGTTTTCACGGTCTTCGTTGTCAGAGAGGATAATGAACCCGCCTGCTTGCAGGGTTGCCAGGGCGTCTTCAACCGTACTAAACTTTGCCATTTTGATTTGATCCTTTCTCTCATTGCCGGAAGTAAAAGCAAACCATTTCGCGAAACGTGGTTATAGCATACCGGCAAAATCGAAGGATGTAAAGACACGAACGGCACGAAGTTCGTAAATTAAGCAAAATGAATTTAGTTTAGAAAATAAAGTTCGGTTTTACCGACGGTAGACCCGTTCCCCCCGCAGCCAGGTTTCCTTGACCCGAATCGTTGCCAATTCCTCTGCCGGGATGGTGAAGGGGTCGCGGGTCAGAATCACGAAGTCGGCCGCCTTGCCGACGGTCAGCTGGCCGTTGTGGTTGAACTGGCCGAGCTGGGCCGCCCACTTGGTGTAGCCGAGGATCGCCTGGCCCACGCTAATTGCCTCGGCCGGGTTGACCAGGTCGCCGTTGGCCGCCTTGCGGGTGACGGCGGCGTAGATGCTGTAGAAGGGGCTGTCCGGCTCGGCCCACGGGGTGCAGGGGGCGTCCGAGGAGAGGGCGGTCAGCGCCCGGGTTTGTAGCATCGACTTCAGCCGGTAGGCGTCTTCAAACTGGCTGGCCGACAGGTAGGTCCGGTAGGATTCGTCCTCGGCAAAGAAGAAGATCGGCTGGGTGGCCAGGCCGTACCACATTTTTGCCTGGTCGATTTGCTTCAGGATGTCGTCTGAGAGCAGGGAGGCGTGCTCCAGGCGGACCGACGGCGTGTTTACGAGCCAGGGCTGGCGGTCCTTGGTGACGTCGAGCACCCGCTGGATGGCGGCGTCGCCCATCGCGTGGATCGCCACCTGCAAGTGGTGGGCCTCGGCGTAGTCCACCGCCTGCTTGAGCTTAGCAGCGCTGGTCAGGCCAACGCCGTGCTTGCCGTCGGGGTAGGGGGCGAAGTTGTCGGCGGTTTCGCCGGAAATCGAGCCGTCCATAAAGACCTTGATCCCAGCCACCCGCAGCTGGTCGTCGTTCCCCGGGGTCAGGTTTTCACCGGCCAGTTCGTCGTAGACGTAGTAGATTGAGGCCCGCGTGGAGAAGCCCTGCTTAACGGCGTCCTGGTAGAGCTTCAGCGAGGGGTAGGGGTGGAGGCGGCCCATCATTTCGCCGATCGCCACGATCCCGTTTTCCAGGTAGTGGTCGGCCGACTTAACCAGGTTGGCCACGTCGTTTTCGTAGCTCTGGGCCGACTTGGCGCGGATCAGCAGTTGGGTGGCGGCCACCTCGCGCATGAAGCCGTTCGGCCGCCCGTCGGCGAAGTGGCCGATCTTGCCGCCAACCGGGTCGGGGGTGGAAGCGTCGATCCCGGCCAGCTCCAGGGCCCGCGAGTTGCCGACCGAGGAGTGGCAATCGGAGCGGTAGAGGAAGATCGGTTGAGTGGTCGACACCTGGTCGAGGTCGGCAACCGTCGGTGCCCGGTGCTCGGCCAGCTTGGTTTCGTCAAAGCCCCAGCCCTCGATCCAGACGTCCGGCCCCTGGCCAAAAGTGGGGGCCTGCTTTAGGGCGGCAATCATGTCGGCAATCGAGTTGACCTTCGGCGGGGTGCAGGCCACCCCGTGGAGGGCATCGGCGATGTACTTGGGGTGGGTGTGGCAGTCGATCAGCCCCGGCAAGACGGTCTGCCCGCCCAGGTCGATCGCATTTGGATCGGTCACTTCCTCCTGGTCGCCGACCCAGGTTACCTGCCCTTGGTCGATCGTCATCGCCGAGGCGAAGCTGCTTTCGTCAGTCCCCAAGAAGATCTTGGCGTTGGTAAAGGTTTGGCTCATTTTCCTTCCTCCTCACTGGCATGGATAAGCTTTTTAATCACATTGTAACTGCTTAGTTAATGATTGTTAACGGGTGAACATGTTTGAAGAGAATTATATTTTTGTGACTCACCTTGGTTCAGTCCACTAATTAGACAATTGCAAGCAAAGCGAAAAGCTATTAATATAATAATGTAAACGCTGTCAAAGAACAAGGGGGTTACACTCATGGTTCAACGGGAAAAAGCAAATGTATTATGGTTTGATGAGTTGCACCGGGCCGACGTCGACCTCGTGGGCGGGAAGTCATCCTCGCTAGGGGAGATGACCTCGGAGATGGACGTGCCGGTGCCGTATGGCTTTGCCACCACGGCAACCGCCTACCGTCGCTTCATGCAAGAAACCGGGATTAACGACCAGGTCAACGCGCTTTTGGCCGGGATCAAGGACTATGAGGACGCCGACGAACTCCACGCCACCTGCTCCAAGATCCGCCAGATCATCGTTGACGCTCAAATGCCGGCGGCCCTGGCCAAGGAGATCGAGGACGCCTACGCCGAGCTCAGCAAGCGGGTTGGCGAAACCGACCCCTTCGTGGCCATTCGGTCCTCGGCCACGGCCGAAGACCTGCCGGACGCCTCCTTTGCCGGCCAGCAGGAATCCTACCTGAACATCCGTGGGGCCAAGGACGTCGTCAAGAAGGTCCAGGAATGTTACGCCTCGCTCTTCACCGACCGGGCAACCTACTACCGGCAAAAGCAGGGCTACCCGCACGAAAAGGTGGCCCTCTCGGCGGCCGTTCAAATGATGGTCTTCTCCAAGGCGGCCGGGATCATGTTCTCGGTTGACGTGACCAACGGGGACGACTCCAAGATCGTGATCGACGGCATCTTCGGCCTCGGTGAGTACATCGTCCTCGGTAAGATCACCCCGGACCACTTCGTCATCGACAAGAAGACTCTCAAGATCGTCGACAAGGACATCACTACCAAGCCGGTCCGCCTGATCCGCAAGCCGGGCAGCGGGGTCGAGGAAGAAGAGGTGCCGGCCGACCTGCAAAAGCAACCGGTGCTGACCGACGCCCAGGTGGAAGAACTGGCCGGCTACGTCAAGCAGGTTGAGGACCACTACGGTTGCTACATGGACATGGAATACGCCCTCGATGAACGGACCAACAAGCTCTGGATCGTTCAGGCCCGGCCGGAAACGGTTTGGTCCCGGCGCAACAAGGAAGGAAAGAAAGCGGGCGAGGAAAAGATGACTGCCACCGACGCAGAAGTTGTTGCCAAGGGGCTGCCGGCCAGCCCAGGTCTGGCCGCCGGCAAGGCCCACGTGATTGCCAGTCCGGAAGACATTGACAGCTTCAAGGACGGCGAAGTGCTGGTAACTTTGATGACCTCCCCGGACTGGGTTCCGGCGATGAAGAAGGCCAAGGCGATCGTTACCAACAACGGGGGGATGACCTGCCACGCGGCGATTGTTTCCCGGGAAATGCAGATCCCATGCATCGTTGGGACCAAGAGTAAGGGGACCGCGATCATGGACGTGGTCAAGACCGGCGACGTGATCACCGTTGACTCCAAGAACGGGATCGTCTACAAGGGCGACATCACCGCTAGCCTCAAGCCGGCTGCCAGCGAAACCCCGGCCGCCGGTGGGGCTCCGGTTGCCGCCGAGGTCTTCCCGCCAACCGCCACCCAGGTAATGATGAACCTCGGTGACCCGGACCTGATCGACCGCTACGTTGACCTGCCGGCCGACGGAATCGGCCTGATGCGTGAGGAATTCCTCTGGACCTCCTTCATTCACGCCCACCCGCTCTACCTGATCGAAAAGGGTGAGCCGGAAAAGGTGGTCGACATGCTGGCCGACGGGGTTGCCAAGGTGGCCCGGGCAATCGCCCCGCGGCCGATGGTTCTCCGCCTGTCGGACTTCAAGTCCGGTGAGTACCGCAACCTCGAGGGCGGCGAGAAGTACGAACCGCACGAACCGGCTGATCTCCTCGGCTGGCGGGGGGCTTCCCGTTACTACGACCCGAAGTACGTCGAGGCCTTCAAGCTCGAACTGGCCGCGGTCAAGAAGGTCCGCAACGACTTCGGCCTCAAGAACCTGAACGTGATGATCCCGTTCGTCCGGACGGTGGATGAAGCCGAAAAGGTCACCACGATCATGGCCAACGAGGGCCTGAAGCGTAGCGCCGACTTCAAGATCTACATGATGGCCGAGATCCCGTCCAACATCATCCTGGCCGACCAGTTCAACCAGTTCGTCGACGGCTACTCGATCGGCTCCAACGACCTGGCAATGCTGATCCTCGGTTGCGACCGCAACAACGACACCGTTTCCCGCCTCTTCGACGAGCGGAACCTGGCCGTTAAGCGCGCCATCCGCCACCTGATCAAGGTTGCCCACAAGGACGGCAAGACGGTTTCGATCTGTGGCCAGGCGCCGTCGGAATACCCAGAGTTCACCGAATTCCTGATCCAAAGCGGGATCGACTACGTTTCGGTCAACCCAGACATGGTAAAGCAGACCAAGCGCAACGTGGCCCACTTCGAACAACGGCTGATCCTCGACAAGGCAACCGGCCGCGGCCGCCACGACCCAACCGACTACGAATGGTAAGCGGCTGGTGAATTAAGTTAACAATCGGAAAGTCAGGGGCCCGCCTCTCTCACTAGGGAGGCGGGCCCCGTGCGCTTTTCGGGCACAACAAAAAGGGAAGGACAACCGCGGCTGTCCTTCCCTTTGTAGGCGGTTATAAGATTACTTCTTGGCTGGCTTGCTGCCCTTGACCGGTTCGATCGGCTTGTTGTCGAGGTCGGTCCGGACAACCAAAACGTCGCAAACCGCCGTCCGGGTAACGAATTCGGTGACCGACCCGATCAGGATCCGTTCAACGGCGTTTAACCCGGTGGCCCCAATCATGATCAGGTCCGCGTGGGATTGTTGAGGGACTTCCTTGGCGATCAGGGTCTTTGGCGCCCCGTATTCGATCGTGTAGGAGACGTTTTCAACCCCTTGTTCCTTTGCGTAGTCAATGTATTGTTCCAAGGTCTTCTTGGCGGTCTTGGTAACTTGTTCGACCATTGAGCTATCAAAACTGGAGATGTTTTGGAAGGCCCGCGTGTCGACCACGTGCAAGAGTTGTAATTCAGTATCCTTCCCGTTCCGCTTGGCGACGGCAACCGCCTTCTTGAAGGCTAATTCGGCTTCCTTGGAACCGTCAACCGGGACCAGAATGTGGTGATATTGTTGAACTGCCATAAGAACTACCCCCTTATTAATTTTGCTATTTATATTTTAACCCGAATCGCCGGCTTCGTAAAGAAAGTGATTTCAATTCGGCTTGTCAAGGCTTATCCGGTGATTATTCGCCCTTTTTGCCCCTAAATCAGTGCAAAAGCAGGACGCTGACGGTGATCGCCACCAGCAGTTCAGCCAGGCAGCCGAGGATCAGGCTGGCAAAGACCAGGGCCAGGTTGAGGGTGATTGCGGCCGCGATCGTCAGGACGGCCAATACCAGGAGCAAGAGCGCCCAGGTTTGGCTGGCGGTCTTGAGGCGGGCTGGGTGACGGAGCGGGGCGGCGAAGTACATCTTGGTGCGGTGGGCCCAGAAGTAGCCGGCCTCAACCAAAAAGATCAGGGCGCACAGGAAAACGAGAATCCGAATCAGCATGGAAAACCTCCGAATACAAAAGGGAGGCGGCCCGGAAGCCAACCTCCCAACAAAGTCAGTATGTAAAAAGCTCCGTTAGTGCCGTTGGTTGTCCGACAGTGTTGACCTGTGTGTAAGACAGGTGGGGTACGGATGCCCAGGGTTCGGCTACCAAGGGTAAAGGCATGCCGGCGGCTGGGTTAACACTAACCCCAAGGTAAAAAGACTGTAAGGCAAACCTGCGAGATGGACAATGCGTACACAACAGAACTTCTACTAGTATGGTAGCACAGGAAGGGCGAAGTGGCAAGGTTTGGACCGCTTTCTCGCCCCGGTCAGTCGACCGGCGAGGGGCGCCGTTGTTGGGTTTGACTACCACTACTTGCCCCGTCTACTCATCGTGAACGAAAATGGCCCGCCAACCGATCTTCGTCGGCTGGCGGGCCTGATTTTATTTGACGACTTTCTTTAAGAAGCGGTCGTGGAGGAGGTAGTGGTGGCCGGCGGTCAGGTCGTACTGGACCAGCCGGTAGTCGTTGAAGAGTTTTTGTTGGCTGGCGGTCAGCTTGACCAGCTTGCCGGCCTGGTTGACGTAGGAGACCCCGCTCTGGTGGGCCGCGTTATTCTTGGCGGTCCCGTTGACCGGCAGGGCGGTCGCCGGCAGCTTTTCCAGCACCGCCGTCAGCAGGGCGTAGTAGGGCGAAACCTTGACGTCCATCTTGGCCAGCGCCATTGCCGCGAAGTCGTTCGGGCTCACCAGCTGGTGTTGCTTGGTCAGCCGGTCGTGGTTGAGCTTGCGGGCGGCCTTGTTGCTGTAGATGAAGTAGTCGGTCTCGTGGAGCTTGACCCCGTACTTGCCCATCGAGAGGCTGGAGTAGATCCCCGGCAGGTGGTCGCCGTACCAGACCACCGTCGTCGGCTGCTTGAGCTCGTCCAATTGCTTAAGCCACTTCTTCAACGCCAGGTCGGTGTAGTGGATCCCCTGGGCGTAGGTTTCGATCTCGCCCTTCTCGCTGGTGGTCAGGCTCTTGCCGGAGACCTTGTAGTTGAGCTGCTTGTAGTAGCTGGTCTCGTAGGGCATGTGGTTTTGCATCGTTGCCACCTGAACGAACTTGCCGTGGGGCTGGCGCTTAAGGTTGAGGAGGATTTCCTGGTAGGTCGACTGGTCGCTGATCCGCGGGCTTTTTTGGATCTTCTTGGTGTAGGTCAACTTGCTGCCGCCGTCGAGGTGGTAGAACTTGTTGAAGCCGAACTTCTTGTAGACCGTCTTGCGGCTGTAGAGGTTGGCGGTGAAGGGGTGGATGCCGATGGCGTAGTCAAAGAGGTTGTTGATGGTGAAGGTCCGCTTTTGATAGGGGACCAGCTGGGAGTAGGGGGTCGGCATCGTGGCCGAGAAGTTGGCCATCGAGAGGCCGGTCAGCGCCATGTACTCCATGTTGGCCGTCCCGCCCCCGTAGCCGGAGGACAGCATCAGGCCGCTAGTGGTCGTCTGCTTGAAGCGGTGGTAGAAGGGCAGCGGGTCGCTGCTAAAGTTCAGGGTCGGCAGGCGGGTCGGGTCGGCGAAGCTCTCCGAGAGGACGAAGACCAGGTTCTGCTTGCCGACGCTAGCGTGGTCGCGCTGGCGGTTGATTTGCTTGGCCAGCCTGGTGTAGCGGCGCTCGATCGTCGCCATCCGTTCCTTGGAGTAGCCGGCCGGCTTGGCCATCACCTGGACGTCGACGTTGTTGGTAAACTGCAGGAGGCTGCCGTTGAGTTTGGCCCCGCGCAGCTGCGAGTAAAAGTAGGGGGTGTCGCCGATCGCCTGGAGCTGCTTGTAGACGATCGATTGCGAGTGGTTGACCCGGGTGAAGGCGGTCAAGAAGAGGACCGCCAGCAGGCCAATTATTGCCCGGGAAATTTTCCCCAGCCGCTGCCGGCGGTCGCCGAGGCGGTGCTCCAGCCAAACAAAGGCGGCCACCAGCGCCGCCAGCCCCAGCAGGGCGCCAATCAAAAGGGCCGGGTTGACCATCCCGAGCAGTTCCTTGGGGGCGGTGACGGTCGAGAGGTCGGTCGGCAAAATCGGCTCGTCGCGGGCGGCCACCTTGAGCTGGGTGGCCACCAGCCAGCCGAGGTAGACCACCAGGGTCAGGCCGGTGCTAAGCCACCAGCGGTTAGTTAGGGCCACCAGAATCAGGGTGAAGGCAAGGGCGATCATTACGTTGACGGTGATGATTGCCTCGCGGCGGGTCAGCACCCACTCGATCATCGTCCGGTCCCCCTGCCAGAGGAGGGCGAAGCCGAGGATGGTTACCAGCCAAAGGAGGGCGTAGGCCACCGCCAGCGGCCACCAGCGCCGCAGGAGATTGAGCAGGCGCGGGCGCCAGTTTGCCCAGTTCGGCTGCCAGTGCCAGCGGGCGGCCAGGCCGGTGATCAGGGTCGGCAGGCCGAGGCCGGCAACGATCAGGGCCAGGGCGACCAGGGTGACCAGCGGCCAGTTGACCGTCGGCAAGAGCAGGGGGGTGACCGCCCGGGCCGTTCCCAGCAGGCCGACCAGCAGGATCAGCCGCAGGGCGCTGGTTTCGCTCAGCGGTTGCGGGTGGCCCCGCAGCCAGGTGGCGACCGCCAGGAGGGCGAAGATCACCACCAGCGGCTGGTAGGTGTTGATCCCCAGCAGGTAATGGGTCGACAGGGTCAGCCCGTGGTGGGGGCTGTAGGCGAGTTTATCCATGTCCAGCCAGGTCAGGGCCCCGGCCAGCAGGAAGGCCAGCGCGGTGAGGCCAGCCCACTGGCGGCGCGACCAGCGCTTCAGCCAGGCCCGGTCGCCGGCCAGCCAGTCACCGAGGGCGAAGAGGTAGCCGTACCAAAAGGCGCTGGTGCCGCCGTGGAAGCCGAGCAGGTCAAAGCCGTTGACCAGGCGGATCAAGAAGAAGGCCGCGGTCAGGCCAAGGAGGAGTCGTCGCCGGCTGGCGATCGGCCACTGGTGGAGCCAGCGCTTCAGCTGGGGGCCAAAGAGGTAGAGGGCGATCGCCAACAGCCAGGCAACGAAGAGGTTCTTGCCGACGTAGAGCTCGGGCGAGGGGCTGGTCGCGTTGACGACCGGCTGGGTGGTGTACTTTGCCCAGAGGAAGCCGAGGGCGCCGATGACTACCAGGCCAACCGTTTTCTTGAAGCGGTGGCGACTAATCGTCTGGCAGCCGAGCAGGATTGGGGTGACCACCGTCAGGGAAGCCCCGGCCAGCTTGACCAGCCACCAGAGGGCAAAGGAAAGCGGGTGACCGCCGAGGTGGGTCAGCACCTGGCCGGCCGTCCCGAGGTAGAGGAGAACGACGAAGGTGAGCAGGAAGAAATCCCGCAGGCGCGCTCGCCATTTCAAACGCGTGGGTTGCACAATAAGGCCTACTTTCTAATCGAATAATGTAACTACTATGTTACAAGGATTACAAAGAGGTGAGCAATCCCCAGTTTCCCCCAAAGTGTCGCTTTTTGCGGGAGGCAGTGGGAAGTGGTGAGTGCCGAAACGGACCGAAAAAAAGCCGCTTTCCGGCGCGGCGGCGGGAAAGCGACTTGTAGAAAGTGGTTCTTGAAAAGAGGAGCAGCGCTAGTGTTGCTGGCCGCGCTGGGCCTGGAGGAGGCGGTAGTACTGCTTGGCGTAGGCGGTCTCGAAGGTACCGTTTTGCTTGGGCTCGTAAAAGCGGGTGTTCTTGAGCCGGTCGGGCAGGTACTGCTGGCGGACCCAGTCCTCGGGGAAGTCGTGCGGGTACTGGTAGTCGACCCCGTGGCCGAGCTTCTTGGCGCCGGCGTAGTGGGCGTCCTTCAGCCGGTCGGGGACCTCACCGGTGTTGCCGCGCTTGAGCTTGGCCAGGGCGGCGTCGACGGCCGCGATCGCCGAGTTCGACTTCGGCGACAGGCAGAGCTCGATCACCGCGTTGGCCAGCGGGATCCGCCCCTCGGGCAGGCCAAGCTGGAGGGCGGCGTCGACGGCGGCAACCGTCCGCTGGCAGGCCGGCGGGTTGGCCAGGCCAACGTCTTCGTAGGCGATCACCAGCAGGCGGCGGGTGATCGCGGCCAGGTCGCCGATTTCGATTAGCCGGGCCAGGTAGAAGAGGGCGGCGTCGGTGTCGCTGCCGCGGATCGACTTCTGGAAGGCCGAGACCAGGTCGTAGTGGCTGTCGCCGTCCTTGTCGCCGGCGATCCGGCGGGTCTGGATGCAGTCGGCGATCACCGCCGCCGTCAGGTGAATCTGGCCGGTCGGATCGGGGGAAGTTGAGCGGGCGGCCAGCTCGAGACCGTTGAGGGCGCTGCGCAGGTCGCCGTTGCTGGTCACCACCAGCTGGCGCTTGGCCTCCTCGTCAACGGTCAGCGGCAGCTTGCCGAGGCCGCGGTCGGGATCATTGATCGCCCGGTCGAGGGCCGCCGTCATGTCGGCGACGGTCAGCGGGTGGACCTCAAAGATCTGGGTCCGCGAGCGGATCGCCGGGTTGATCGTGATGTAGGGATTCTCGGTCGTCGCCCCGATCAGGATGATCTTGCCGCTCTCCAGGTGGGGGAGGAGGAAGTCCTGCTTGGCCTTGTCGAGGCGGTGGATTTCGTCGAGCAGGAGGATCACCGTTCCCGACATCTTGGCTTCCTCGGCCACCGCCTGGAGGTCCTTCTTGGTGTCGGTGGCGGCGTTGAGCATCCGCAGGGCGTACTTGGTCGAGCCGGCGATCGCACTGGCGATGCTGGTCTTGCCGGTTCCCGGCGGCCCGTAGAGGATCATCGAGGAGAGCATCTTGGCCTTGACCATCCGCCAGATGATCTTGCCTTCGCCAACGAGGTGCTGCTGGCCAACGACCTCGTCAATCGAGCGCGGCCGCATGCGGTAGGCGAGTGGTTCCACGCTTATTCCCCCTTCCGGTGACTAAAGAGGCGGCCCAGCAGGCCCGGATTCTTGGCCGCTTCGCCGGGGCCTTCCGGGGTCGGCGGGTACTTCTTGGCGACGTCGATCACTTCTTGGTGGACGGCAACCCGGGCGGCGACCACCACCGCCAGGTCGCCTTCGCCGGTCGGAAAGTCGCTCCCGGTCTTGAGGGTGAAGTTCACCTGGTGGCTGGCGGCGGCCTTCATGTAGGGGCTGATCTGGCTGTCGGCCAGGTTGCCGTTCAAGAAGACCAGCCGGTCGCCGGCGGTGATCTCCTTTTCAAAGGGCACCAGCCAGTCGGTGGCCAGCTCGGCAACGCTGATCGTCAAGCAGCAGCGCTCGCGGAAGGTCCCCAAGTAGTGGCGGCGTTCGGCGGCCTTGAGCTGGGGGGTGCCGGTCAGGCCGGTTTCCAATCGTTCTTCGAGGGCGGATTTTTCATTTGCCATAAAAAGGTCCTCCTTTCGTCGTTTCACCATTCTAGCACCGCCGGACCGAAAACGGTAACGGAGCGCTCGCCAAAATGTGGTAAGGTAGTAGCAGATTACTGATTGGGAGAAGAAAGTTGAAAAAGACACTTCAGATTGGGGGCGCCCTGCTCGGCCTGCTTCTTTTGCTTGCCGGCGGCTACGTCCTGTACTTACAGCTGACCTACTACCGGATTCCCGACCACCAGCACCTGGCGGTCAAGAATGCCCAGCAGCGGGTCTTGAAGGTGAACCACGCCTACACCGCCACCACCTACAACGTCGGCTTTGGGGCCTACAACTCCAAGTACTCCTTCTTCATGGATACGGGCGAAAGCAAGCAGGGAAAGAAGACCCGCGGCAAGTACGGCACCGCCCGCTCCAAGGCGGCCGTGCTCAAGTCGACCCGCTTCGTGATCAAGGAGATCAAGAAGCAGCGGCCCGACTTCGCCCTCTTCCAGGAGATCGACACCAACTCGACCCGCTCCTTCCACGTCAACCAGGTGAAAATGGTTGAGGCGGCCTTCCCGCACCTGGCGGGGGTCTTTGCCTCCAACTTCCACTCGGCCTACCTGATCGTGCCGCCGACCAACCCCCACGGCAAGGTCCGCTCCGGCCTCTTGACCCTCTCGTGCTTCAAGATCAGCTCAGCCGAGCGGCGCAAGTACCCGGTCTCCTCGCACTTCATCGAGAAGTTCGTCGACCTCGACCGCGCCTTCACCGTCCTCACCCTGCCGGTCAACAACGGCAAGCAGCTGATCCTGATCAACTCCCACATGTCGGCCTACGACAAGGGGGGCAAGATGCGGGCGGCCCAGCTCAAGCTGCTGACGACGGTGATGAAAAAGGAGGCGGCGGCCGGCAACTACGTGATCGTCGGCGGCGACTTCAACCACGCCCTCGGCAAGGGGATCATGACCCACTTCAAGACCAACCAAAAGGTGCCGTCCTGGGTCTCCAAGCTCACCCAGGCCGACCTGCCGAAGAACTTCCGGATCGTCAAGGCCGATAACTACTGGACGACGCCGACGGTGCGGGGGACCGACACCGCCTACCACCCGGGGAAGACCTACACGACGGTGGTTGACGGCTTCATCGTTTCCAAGAACGTCAGCGCGGTGGCCCACAATCTGCAGACCAACTTCGCAGAGACCGACCACAACCCGGTCCGGCTAACCTTCAAACTGAAAGGAACTGATTAAGGTGAAACGCATTTTTGTGCCCCTCCTCGTCCTCGCGACCTTCCTTGGCCTATTGATTGCCCAGCCGCAAAGCCAGGCCAGCACGGCCACGCCGACGGTCTTCGTTCACGGCCTCCAGGGGAGCCACAAGTCAACTGACTGGATGATTAGCGACCTGACCAGCCGCAAGGGCGCCAAGAAGGTGATGACGATCAACGTCCAATCCGACGGCACCCTCGAAGTCAGCGGCAAGCTCTCCAGCAAGGTTAAGCGGCCGCTGGTCCAGGTCAACTTCGAAAACAACGTTGCTTCTTCCAGCCAAAACGCCGAGTGGCTGGCGACCGCCCTGCGCTACCTCAAGCGTCACGGGGCAAGCAGAATCAACATCGTGGCCCACTCGGCCGGCAACGTCGCCACCTACCTGGCCCTGACCCAGCAAAAGAAGCTGCCGACGGTCGTCCACTACGTCTGCCTGGCCGGCCCCTTTGACGGCGTGATCGGGATGAACGACACCGCCAACGCCAACTCCCTGCTCAAGAGCGGTGCGCCGAAGACCAAGTACGCCGCCAACGATTACTACCCGGCCTACACGACTTTGGAAAAATTGGCAACAAATTTCCCGAAAAGCATAAAAGTCTTAAACATTTATGGTAATTTAGAGGATGGTAGCAATTCGGATGGGCTCGTTTCCAACGTCTCGGCCCGCTCGCTCGACTACCTCTTGCGCCACCAGCGCCACGCGGTCAAGGACAAGATGCTGACCGGGGCGAAGGCAACGCACTCGGGCCTGCACAAGAGTAGCAAGGTCGACAACTGGATTGCCGCCTTCCTCTGGAATTAGCCCGGGGAAAATCCCAAAGGGGTGAAGAAAATGGACAAGAAGAGAGTTCAGGCCGCCTGTCACGAGCCGGCCCTCCAAAAATTGCTCTACGAAGGCCGCTTCGGCTTGCGGACGGAGGCCCACCGGGTACTAACCAACGGCCGGGCCAGCCAGTATCCCTACCCGAAGACGCTCGACCGGCGGGGCCTCAATCCCTACCTGACCAGCGGGGTCTGCGATAACCTGATGGAGTTCAACGCTGTCATCATGAAGGAATCCAAGGCGGCGGTCCGCCAACTGGAGATCCTCCAGCAAATCATCGACCGCCAGCTCCACGAAACCGAGCGCCTGTGGCCGCTTTCCCTGGCCCCGGCCCCGGTTTACTTGCACGACCTCGACTACCTGGCCGACCACACCACCAAGCCCGGCTCGGTCGACTTTAACCACTACCTGATGGAAAAGTACGGCCCGCTCCGTCTCCTGACCGGCGGGGTCCACGTCGGCTACTCCCTGCAAGAGGAGTTGATCGAGTGCCTCTATCAGCGCTTCGGCAAGGAGGAGCACGCCAGCCTGGTCGACTTCAAGAACTACATCTACTTCAAGCTCGCCCAGGGCTACATCACCTGGCAGTGGCTCTTCACCTACCTCTTTGGGGCCAGCCCGGTGCCAAACGACGCCAAGGACCTGCTGATCCCGGACATCGACCACCAGGTGCGCAGTTTCCGCAACAGCGAGCGCGGCTACGGCAACCTGAGCGGCGAGCAGCTCTCCTACGCCAACCTGGAATCCTACCGCGAGAGCCTGACCAACTACCTGGCCTCCGGGGTCTACCGCAACGCCCACGAGGTCTTTGCCCCGGTCAGTCTCCGCGGGTCGACCGACGACATCGACCAGATCCTAAAGGAGGGGGTCGAGTTCATCTCGATTCGCACCTTCGACCTCGACCCTTTCGCGGCGGCCGGGATCAGCGAGGACACCCTCAACTTCCTCGAACTGGTGATGATCTACCTCCTCTTGACCCCGCAGCCGGACTACACCGCCGCCGACCTGGCCAAGGCCCAGCGCAAGAACAACCTGGTGGCCCTCCAGGCGCCGACCGAGCAGACCGACTGGATGAGAGAAGAGGCCAACGAATTTCTGGACAAGCTGACCGCCTTTTGCGCGGACTACGACGCCCCGCGGGCCTACCGGCTAGCGCTGAAGTTCGTCCAGCGGCGGGTGGAGGACCCGACGCTGACGATTGGCGGCCAACTGATGGAGAAGATGGAGCACGGCACCTTCCTTTCCTTTGGCCTCAAGCTGGCCAACGACCGCTTCTCGAGTTTGATCCAGTCCGGCCAGACCCTCAAGGTGATCGCCAACGGCTACTCGCCGACCGTCCAGCAGCTGATCCGGGCGGCGATCCTGCAGGGGATCCAGGTGTGGATCAACGACGACGTCGAGTTCGAGTTCGGCGGCAACTCGGTTCACGTTGCCCCCGACGAGGACTTCGACCTCCCGGACGGGGCCGAGGGCTACCTCAAGCAGGTCTTCCCGGGATTATGAGATTTGAAGAATGAGTAAGCAGGAGCCGGGGCCAGCCCGGCTCCTTTTCTGTTGGGGGATGAGATGATGCGAACAATTGCAATTTGGGGCCTCGGCGAGACCGGGCGCAGCCTGGCCGTGACCCTGGCGGTCAGCCACCAGGCCGACCAGCTGGTCCTCTTGGATGGTGACGCGACGGTGGCCGATGGGGTGGCGGCGGCCGTTTTGACCGCGGCGGGCTGGACGGATCGCCAGCTGCGGGTTCAGGACTGGGCGGGCCTTGCCCAGGCCGACGCCCTACTGGTTGCCCTGCCCGGGGATGACCGGACGCGGGCAGCCCAGCTGACGGCCAATGCCAAGCGGGTGGCCGCCGCCAACTTTGGCGGGGTGGTGATCAACCTGATGGCGCCGAGCGAGGCCACCACCGCCATCCTGCAGGCGGAGCTGGCCCTGCCGCCTAGGCGGGTGGTCGGCCTCGGCACCCTGGCGGCGACCCGCCAGCTCCACCAGTCGCTGGCGACGGCCGTTCACCAGTCCCCGCAGGCGATCGGCGGCTTCGTCTATGGCCAGGCCGCCGGGCGACCGGTGGTGGCCTGGTCAACCGTCCGGGTCAGCGGCCGCCCGCTGGATAAGTTGGGGGCGGCCAGCCCGGCCGTCGACCAGCAGGAGGTGGCCACCGCTGCCCGCCTGCTGGACTTTCGCCTGGCCCAGGCGAAGGCTAGCCCGGCGGTGACGGTTGCCCTGGCCCAGCGGGTGCTGGCGGCAATCCTCCAGGACGAGCAGCTCCCCCTGGCACTGGCGGTGAGCCAGCCCCAGTTTGGCGGCTACGTCAGCTACCCGGTTCTCCTCGGCCAGGCTGGGGTGGTTTCCTACCTCTTGTTGGACCTCTACCCGCTGGAGGAGGAGCAGATCAAGGTGGCCCGGGCGGCGATTGCCGACCAGGAGGCGGCCTGGCGCCACTTGCTGGCGGCCGAACCGGAGAAAGATTAAAAAACAGCCCCTTTCCCGAAATTTTCCCGGGAAAGGGGCTGTTGTTAGTTAACCGAATACGACCGGCTGGCCGGGGCGCGGTAGTCCTTCATGAAGGTCAGAATCTGGTTGAGGTCGGTCGAAAAGAGGATCGATTGCAGGTACTCGCCCTCGAGGAAGGCCTGCTGGTTCATCTTCTCCATCAGGTGGCCGAGTTCGTCGTAAAAGTGGTTGTAGTTGTAGATGGCGACCGGCTTCTGGTTGTCACCGATCGTGATCCAGGAGCAGACCTGGCTGATCTCCTCCAGGGTGCCGAGGCCGCCGGGGAGGGCCAAGAAGCCGTCGGCCAGCTGCATCATCTTTTCCTTGCGCCGGTCCATGTTGGGCAGGACCAGTTGGCGGGCAAGGCGGGGGAGGCCGGCGCCGCGGGCGGCCAGCTCGGTGGTGATCACCCCGGTGACCTGCCCGCCGTTATCCAGGACGGCGTTGGCCAGCGCCCCCATCAGCCCGTAGCCGCCGCCCCCGTACACCAATTCGATCTGGTTGGCGGCCAGCTGGCGGCCGAGGACCCGGGCCTGGGCCAGGTAACGGGGATCCTCCCCGGGGCGGGCCCCACAAAAGACGGCCAGTTTCTTGATCATACGCTCACTTCCTCTGCGAAAACTAATGCTTTCATTTTACCATTTCCCGGAAAAGAAAAAAGCGGCCAGAAGCTTGCTTCTGTCGCGCCCGGGTAATTAACGCACTGGTTGTAAGTAGTAGACCTGGTCGTCGGCCTCGTCGATTAAGGAAACCGGCCGGCTCTCGTTGGCCTCGATCGTGATGTGGTAGCCCAACCGGTCGAGGTAGATCAGGTGCTCGGCGTTGACCTGCTCGACCGAGGCCTTGACCTCGTGGTGGTCGATTTCCAGCTTGAGGTCGGGGCTGATCGCAATCGTGTGGGTGCGGTCGCGCTCCTCGTCGTGGTATTGCCAGGTGCCGGTGTAGAAGAGGGGCAGGGAAACGGCCGAGGTGGCCTTCTTGGAATGGCTGAGGCCAAAGGAACTTGATACCCCAGCCAGTAGTCCCGCGCCGAACAATAGCAATCCTTTTCTTCTCATCATCAATCCCCCAGTCCCATTTTGCCAAATAACGCCTCTAATTATAACCAGTTCCAATTTTCCGGTTAATTTCAATTCTGTTAAAAAGCGGTAAGAACTTGGTTGCAATTGGCTGGGCTTTGCGGTGGCAAGCCGCCGGCGGGGGGTGGTAAAATATTAATATCAAGCTAAAAAGGAGCGATTCAAATGCTAAAACTTGGGATCATTGGGACCCACATCATCACCGACCAAATGCTCGACGCCGCCAAGACGACCGGCCGCTACCAGCTGACCGCCGTCTACTCGCGGACGCTCGCCCGGGCCAAGGAATTCGGCGAACCGTACGGGGCAACCGAATTCTACGACAGCCTGGAAGACTTCTTTGACCAGGGCGACTTCGAGGTGGTCTACATCGCCTCGCCGAACAGCCTCCACTACGAACAGGCCCGCTTGGCGATCGAAAACGACAAGTTCGTGATCCTCGAAAAGCCGGCCTTCGTCAACCCGGAGGAGTTCAGCCGGATTGAATCCCTGCTGGCCGCCCACCCGAAGGCCCGCCTGGTGGAAGCGGCCCGTCACATCCACACCGGCCTCTTCAAGGCGGCCCAAAAGAAATTTGCTGAAATGGACCACCGCCAGGGGGCGACGATCACGGTCATGAAGTACTCCGGCCGCTACGACAAGGTGCTGGCCGACGAGAAGCCTTACCCGAACATCTTCACCAAGGAATTCGCCGGCGGCGCCCTGATGGACCTCGGCGTCTACGCCGTTTACGGAGCGCTGGCAATGTACGGGGTGCCGGACAGCGTGGTCTACTTCCCGACGATGGCCAAGACCGGGGTCGACGCCAAGGGAGTCGCCATTTTGACCTACGACGGCTTCTCGGTGACCCTAAACGTCGGCAAGACCGCCCAGTCCTACCTGCCGACCGAGTTCTACGGGCTCAAGGACACCCTGGTCTTCGACTCGATCTTTGACACCACCAAGGTGACCTACTACGACGACCAGAAGGCTGCCCACCCGATCGAGGCCAACTACTACGAAAACTCGATGGTCGACGAATTGAACGATTTTGCCGACCTCTTTGAAGACCCGACCGACCCGGCCCAGGTCAAGAACTACAAGGCTTGGCAAGACCTGGCCCGCGACGTGAACGCGGTCATGTTCAACCTCCGCCAGTCGGCCGACTTCACCTTCCCGGCGGACACCAACCGCTAGGAGGCGCCCGTGGAAGAAAAATTTGCCCAGCAATTTGCGGCCGCCGGCTTCAGCAAGCAAACCGCCATCCAAGCCGCGGTGGCGGAACCCTTGGCGGCCGGCCAGTCGGTCCTCGGAATCGCCCCCACCGGGTCGGGGAAGACGCTGGCCTTCACCTGGCCGCTTTTACCGCGCTTGGTTGCCGGGGCGGGAATTCAGCTCCTGGTGCTGGAACCCTCCCAGGAGCTGGCCCTGCAAACGACGGCGGTGATCCGCGACTGGGCCCGCCTCCTGGACCTGCGGGTGCAGTCGCTGACCGGCGGGGCCAACCTCAAGCGCCAGGTGGAGCGGCTGAAGAAGAACCGCCCCGAGGTAGTGGTCGGCACCCCCGGCCGGATTTTGCACCTGCTCGACGAGCACGCCCTCAAGCTCGGGAAGCTGAAGACGATGGTGGTCGACGAGGCCGACGATCTGCTGGTGGACGACACCCTGGCGGTGGTCGAGGACATCGAGCGGACGACCCCGCTCGACTCCCAGCTGGCCTTCTTCTCCGCCACCTGGGGGAAGGTCTTTGACCAGTTGGCGGACCTCTTTGGCCGCCCGGTGACCACGGTCGACGTTCGCCAGCAAGACGACAGCCGCGGCCCAGTCAAGCACGGCCTGGTTCAGGCGCGGACGATGAGTCAGAAGGCGGCGATGCTGGAGCGGCTCAGCCACACCAAGAACTTCCGCGCCCTGGTCTTCTTTTCTAGCATTAAGACCCTCCACTACACGGCCAGCCGCCTCAAGCACGCCGGCGTGTCCAGCGCGACCCTGGGTGGCAAGCAGCGCCAAACCGAGCGCGAGGCGGTGATGCGTGGTTTCCGCAAGCACCAGATCAAGCTTCTCTTGACGACCGACGTCGCCGCCCGCGGGCTTGACATCCCCAAGCTGCCGGCGGTGGTCAACTTCGAGTTGCCGACGACCAGCAACCTCTACGTTCACCGGGTTGGCCGCACCGGCCGCCAGGGGGAACCGGGGCTGGTGATCAACCTCGGCGACGAGCACGATTTCCGCGACCTCAAGCGCCTGCTGGCCAAGACCGACTACCAGCTGGAACCGCTGGAAATTGCCGACTACCGGCTGACCGATCCGGCAACGGCGGCCAAGTTACGGGCCGAACAGCCCAGCCCGGCGCCGGCCGCCGCTCCGGAAGCTGCGGCCGACCACCCGGTAATGGCGGCGGCCAAGCGGGTGCTGACGCCGGCCAAGAAGAAGCGGCGCAAGAAGCAACGCAAGAACAAGGGGATCCGCCTCAAGCACCGGCGCAAGAACGAGGCGGCCCAAAAGAAACAATAACCCAGCTTCACAAGCGGTTAGTTGCCTGGCAACTAGCCGTTTTTCTTTGCCCCTTGACAAACGGAATACCTTCCACTTATCCTAGAAGGCAGTTAATCGGGAAGGAAGCGAATTGAAATGACGGTACTATTAGGATTTTTGGTCGGCTGCTTCGTCAGCATCATCGGTGGGGGTGGGGCCTCGCTCTACCTCGGGATCTTGACCAGCCAGCTCCACATTCCGGTGGCAATCGCCGCCCCGACCTCGCTCTTGATCGCCTTTCCGGCCCTCTTCGCCGGTTGGTTGACACAGTTGCGGGTGAAAAACATCGACTTTCACTACGCCAACCAGATGATCATCGCCGCCCTGCCGGGGATCATCGGCGGGACGATTGTCGTCCAGTGGATTCCCACCCGGGTGTACAATTGGATCGTGGCGGTGATCCTGGTCGCGATGGGCGGCCTGGTGCTAGTCAAGGCAGTCCGGAAAAGGGCGGCCAGCAGCCAGCCGGCGCCCGACCGGCCCTGGCTGGCCCGGGGGATGGGCCTGCTCAGCGGACTGATGGTCGGCATCGGCGGCCTCAGTGGCGGGGCACCGACCGTTGCCGGCCTGACCCTGCTCGGCCTGCCGGCGATCAAGGCCGCCGGGACCGCCACCTACGTGCTCTGGGTGATGGGGACGGTTGGGCTGGTTTCCCACCTCTTCACCAGCTAGTTTGCCTGGACGGCCGGGATCGGGATCATGGTCGGGGCGGTGGCCGGCTCGGTCCTGACGCCGCTGGCGCTGGCCCGGATCAACTACCAGCGCTTCAACCGCTACCTGACCCCGCTTTTGGGGTTGATCATCATCTACTTCGGCCTGCGAATGGTCATTTAGGAGGAAGCCAATGCGTCGCGATGCCCAAAGCAACCGCAAGAAGATTATTGACGCCACCAAGCGGCTCCTGGCCGCCCACCCGGGGGAGAAGCTGCAGATGACGGCCGTCGCCCGGGCGGCCGGGGTCGGGGTGGGGACCCTCTACCGCAACTTCGCCACCCCGGCCGCCCTCGGCTTTGCCGTGGTCGACGCCGATTTGGGGGCCTTCATCGACCAAGAGGAAGCCCAGGAGCGCGACCTCTACCACCTCCTGCTGGCCTACTTTCGTTTTCGTGAAGAGCACCAGGACCTTTTGACCCTGCTGGAGAGCGACCTCAACCAGGAGGCGGCCTTCCTGGCCAATCCGCTGTACGAGCGGCTCAACCGCCTCTTTTGCCGGGCCCTGCCGCAACGGGGGGACGAGCGGGCGCGGCGCTTTGCCGCCGACGCCCTGATCGCCATCCTCCGCAGTGCCCTCTTTCGCTTCCAACGCGAGCAGCGGGGGCTGAGTCAGGCGGAGCTAGCCGACTACCTGGTGGCCCTTTTTGGCGGCGAAAGGGGGAGCGGACCTTTACAGAGCGACTGATTAATGAGATAATAAAGTGAATTGTGGTTCCATAGTATAATTGGATAGTACATCCGCCTCCTAAGCGGCTGATCCCGGTTCGATTCCGGGTGGGACCATAAAACTTAGGTTATTGCGGGGGTGGAGGATTCTCCACCCCCTTTTTGCAGGATTGGAATGGGGGAAGCAGAATGCCACAGCCAGTTTTTGCCCTTTCGGGGGACTACGGGTACATCGTGCCGATCGAAACCCTTGTTAAGTCGCTCTTTTACCACCACCGGGATGCCAAGGTGTACGTGATCAACAAGGACATTCCCCAGGAGTGGTTTGCTAGCATCAACCACCGCTTGCGGCCGGTTGGCGGCCAGCTGATCAACCTTCACCTGCCCGCCGACGCCCTCAAGGGGGAGCACGTTTCCCAGCCCCACCTCAACGAGATGTCCTACGGGCGGATCCTCTTGCCGAACCTAGTTGACGACGACCGGATTCTCTACCTCGACAGCGATACGGTGGTCGACGGCGACCTGCGTGACCTCTTCACCCGCGACCTCGGCGGGGCCCCGCTGGCGGCCGTCCCGGACCTGCTCTACACCAACAACTTCAACTCCGGGGTCCTGCTGATGGACATCCAGAAGCTGCGGGCGATCCCGAACCTGGTTGATCGTCTGTTGGCGGCCGGGGACGACGACCAGTTGACCCAGGGTGATCAGTCGGTCCTCAACCATTTCTTCGCCGATTCCTACTATCAGCTGCCGTTGAAGTACAACTGGGCGATCGGCTACGACTTCCTCTGTTCCTACTACCCAGCCTATGACCACCACTACTTCGAAAAGACCGGCCAAACCCGCGGCAAGGTCATCCACTACACCGGCCCCGTCAAGCCCTGGCAACAGTTTTCGACCAGCCGCTGCCGCAACCGCTGGTGGCAGTACCACGACCTGGAGTGGGGCGAAATTTGCACCCACCAGCCGCTGCCGCTGGTGGCAAGCGAGCAGGCGGTGGGGCAGGCTTTGACCTTTACCGCCAGCGATCGGGTCCAGGGGCTGGCCGACCTGGCCGCTGCCCTGCCGGAGTGGACCTTTAATGTGATTGCAACCACCAAACTGGGCGACCACCTGACGCGGTTGGTGCCTCTACCAAACATCCGCCTCTTTCCGGCGGTTTCGCGGCCGGTCCAGGAGCAACTGTTAGCTGCCGCCGATCTCTACCTCGACCTCAACCACGGTCCCAAGAACGACAAATTGATCGGCGATTTTCAGCGCACCGGCCGGCCCTTGGCGGCCTTTGCGGCGGTTGCTTCAAAGGCCAAGGGGGCCGGCAACTACCACCTCTTCGCCGACGACGATCTGGCCGGGCTAGTGGCCTTCATCAAGGACCTCAAGCAACCAGAAGAAAACAACTAGTTATTTCTCTCGGAGGATTTTTCATGAACCTAGGATTTGCCCCCGCCGGAGGTGCCGGCGCCCCCAAGCAAATTAAGTCAATTTTTAACCGCCGCTTTGCCGCCAACGACCTGAAGGGGATGGTTGCGGCGATCGAGGAACTGCCCCATGACTAAGCAGGCGGTGGTTGGCCTGCTGGCCCCGGTCGACGCCGGCAAGACCACCCTGGCCGAGGGCCTGCTCTACCAGGCGGGGGCCCTGCGCAGCGCCGGCCGGGTCGACAAGGGGACTGCCTTCTTGGACCCCGACGCCCTGGAACGGGCCCGCGGGATCACCATTTTCGATCACCAGGCCGCGCTGCCGGTCGACGACTGGCAGCTGACCCTGCTCGACACCCCGGGCCACGTTGACTTCACCCCGGCCGTCGAACGGGTCCTACCGGTACTCGACGCCGCCATCCTGGTGGTCAGCGCCAAGGACGGCATCCCCGGCCACCTGCGGACCCTTTGGCACCTGCTGGTAAAGGCGGCGGTGCCGACGATTGTCTTCGTCAACAAGCTGGACCAGGCCGGCGCCGATCCGGCTAAGATCCTGGCCCAGCTGCAGACCGCCTTCGGGACCGCCTGCCAGCCCTTCAACTGGCCGGACCAGTTGGCCGAGTGGCCGGCAAGCACCGCCGAGGCGGTGGCGACCCTTGGCGACGAGGCCCTGCTCGATGCCTACCTGGAGAGCGGAACGGTACCCGCGGCGGCCACCCGCAAGCTGATCGCCAAGCAGCAACTGGTGCCGGTTTTCTTCGGCGCCGCCCTCAAGCAAAGCGGGGTCAAAGAGCTGCTGGCGGCCCTGCCCCAGTGGCTGCCGGCCTTCGTGCCCAAAGATCGCTTTGCCGCCCGCACCTTCCGCGTCAGCCACGAGGCGGACGGCAGCCGGCTGACCTGGCTGCGGGTCCTCGGTGGCCAGCTGGCGGCCAAACAGGAAGTGGCCGGCGAAAAGGCCGACCAGCTCCGCGTCTACAACGGCCGCCACTTCACCGTCGTCCCCGTTGCAAAAACCGGTCAGGTGGTGGCGGTGGCCGGCCCGCAGGCGACCGTTCCCGGCCAAGTGCTGGGCGGGGCCGGGGAGCGGGTCCTGATTTCCCAGCAACCGGTCCTGCGCTACCAGGTCCACGGGGATGACCCGACCGCCCTCCAGGCGGCCCTGACCACCCTGGCCGACGAGGAACCCCTCCTCCACTTTCAGCAGGCCGATGACCGCCTCTTGATCCAACTCCTGGGCGCCGTCCAGGGGGAGGTACTGGTGGCCCAGCTGCGCGACCGCTTCCAGCTGGCGGCCAGCCTGACCCCGGCCGGGGTGGTCGAAAGGGAAACCATCCTGGCCCCGGTGGAGGGGGTCGGCCACTTTGAACCCCTCCGCCACTACGCCGAGGTCCACCTCCTGCTCGAGCCGCTGCCGGCCGGGCGGGGGATTGAGCTGGCCAGCAACTGCCGCGAGGAGGTCCTGCCCCACAACTGGCAAACCCAGATCCTGACCGCCCTGGCGGCCAAGGAGCACCGCGGCGTCCTGGTGGGCGCCCCGCTGACCGACGTGAAGGTGACCCTGGTCGGCGGCCGCGGCAACCTCAAGCACACCAGTGGTGGCGACTTTCGCCAGGCCGCCTGGCGGGCGGTTCGCCAGGGACTGATGACCTTGCGGACCCACCAGCAGGTCCAGCTCCTCCACCCCTGGTACGCCTTTGAACTGACCTTGCCCCAGGACCAGGTCGGCCGGGGGATGGCCAACCTGCAGCGCTTCGGCGGCCAGGTCGAGCCGCCGCAGGCCGGGGAGGCGGCGACGGTCACCCTGACCGGGACCGCCCCGGTGGCCGCCCTCCAGGATTACGCCCTGACGGTGCGCAACTACACCCACGGGCAGGGGAATTTGACCCTTCGCTTTGCCGGCTTCCGCCCGGCCGCGGCGCCGGCAGTGACCAATTACGACCCGGTCGGTGACCTGGATAACCCGCCGGGCTCGGTCTTTTGTGCCCACGGGGCCGGCTACCCGGTGGCCTGGGACCAGGTGCCGGCGACGATGCACTGTCCCTGGGTCTACCCGGACCTGATGAAAAAATTGCCGGTGGGTGGTTGACATTGGCCCCGGATGGGGATAGGATAATGGCAATTGAATTAAAGAATGCTTAGAAAAGATGAGTAACCCCTTAATCTTTGCGCAGAGAGCCGGAGAAGGTGCGAGCCGGTCGAAGAGGCGGGGTGAAGATGGTCTTGGAGCGTCCCGGGGTGGTCAAGCCCCGGCGGGAAGCCACCCGATACCAACGGCGGGGTATCTATACGGTACTCGCGAAGGAGGCCCTTGTGAGGGGACCTTAAATCCGGGTGGTAACACGTTCCAAAACGTCCCGCAAGCTAGCAGAAATGCAGCTTGCGGGACGTTTTTGCTTTCGCCCATCTTTTCGGGAAGGGGATTTGGATTATGACTGAAAACTTACACTTTGACATCGTGGGGTCCTTCTTGCGGCCGGCCGAATTGAAGGCGGCCCGCCAACAATTTGCGGCCGGGAAGATTGATGCGGCCGGGCTGAAGGCGGTCGAGGACGCGGCCATCCGCGACCTGGTCAAGCAGGAGGCCGCCGCCGGGCTGAAGATCGTTACCGACGGTGAGTTCCGCCGCAGCTACTGGCACCTCGACACCTTCTGGGGCTTCGACGGGATCGCCCACACCAAGCAGGCCCAGGGCTACGTCTTCCACGACGAGGTGACCCGCAACGACTCCGCCCAGGTCAGCGGCAAGATTGCCTTCAACCCCAACCACCCCGACCTGGCGGCCTTCAAGTATCTGAAGACTTTGACCGCCGGGACCGACCTGACGCCGCGCCAGTCGCTGCCGGCCCCGGCCCAGTGTTACGCCGAGCTGGTCCGCGGCCCGGAAAACGTCGCCGCCCTCCGCCAGGTTTACGCCAGCGACGAGGAGGCCCTGGCCGACCTGGCGACGGCTTACCGCGACCTGATCCTGGCCCTCTACGACGCCGGCTGCCGCGACGTCAAGATCGACGACTGCACCTGGGGGATGGTGGTCGACGACGACTTCTGGAAGCTGATGGCCGGTGACGGCTTCGACCGCGACAGCCTCCAGGAGGCCTACCTCAAGGTCAACAACGCCGCCCTTCGCGACCTGCCGGCTGACCTGCGGGTGTCGACCCACGTTTGCCGCGGGAACTACCACTCCACCTGGGCGGCCAAGGGCGGTTACGCGCCGGTGGCCGACTACCTTTTTGCCAAGGAGGCCGTCGACGCCTTTTACCTCGAGTTCGACGACGACCGCTCCGGCGACTTCGCCCCGCTGGCCAAGGTGCCGGCCGCCAAGGAAGTGGTCCTTGGCCTGGTGACCTCCAAGCGGCCCGACCTGGAGGACCCGGCAACCCTCAAGGCGCGGATCAAGGAGGCCAGCCAGTACCACGACCTGGCCCACCTCTCCCTGTCGACCCAGTGCGGCTTTGCCTCGACCGAGGAGGGCAACCAGCTGACCGCGGACCAGCAGTGGGCCAAGATCAAGCTGGTGATCGAGACCGCCCGGGACGTTTGGGGCGACTAAGGCCGGGCGAAAGTCGCTTCGCCGACAAGATAGGCCTTGACGGCGCTGCCAAAAAGGACAAGAATTGACGTAATTGGAAAATCTGAGGAGGAATTTACAATGGCAAAAGTAGAAAGTTTCACCCTCGACCACACCAAGGTCAAGGCGCCCTACGTGCGGCTGATCACCGTCGAAACCGGGGCCAAGGGCGACAAGATTAGCAACTACGACCTGCGGCTGGTGCAACCAAACGAAAACGCGATTCCGACCGCCGGCCTGCACACGATTGAACACCTCCTGGCCGGCCTGCTGCGCGACCGCCTCGACGGCGTGATCGACTGCTCGCCGTTTGGTTGCCGGACCGGCTTCCACCTGATCACCTGGGGCGAACACTCGACCACCGAGGTGGCCAAGGCCCTCAAGTCCTCGCTGGAAGAAATCGCCTACCACACCGAATGGAAGGACGTCCAGGGGACGACGATCGAAAGCTGCGGCAACTACCGCGACCACTCGCTCTTCTCCGCCAAGGAATGGAGCAAGAAGATCCTGGAAGAGGGGATCTCGGACCAACCGTTCGAGCGCCACGTGGTCGACTAACAACCAAAGACAAGCAAGAAAAAGCCTGTCCTTTCCGCAAATGGAGAGGGCAGGCTTTTCGTGTGGGGAAATAAGCGGTTAGGCGTTCAGGTCGACGTACCAGTGGTCCTCGTCCACGATGTGGAAGACGTTCTTGCACAGGTGGTAGGAGAACAGGGCGACGACCGCTGGCAGGACGACGTACATCAGGGTCACCGTCAGCAGGTTGGCGCCGACGCTGCCGTGGAGGTAGGTGTAGGCGTTGATCGGGGCCACCGGGAAGCCGAAGCCGGCGTAGGCCGCCCCGTTCTTCATCTGAACGAAGGAGTCGACGAAGCCGGCGATTCCGCCGGAGATGGCGATTGGGATCAGCATTTGCGGGTGGGCCAGGAAGTTGGCCAGCATCATCTTAACCGAGCCGAAGATCATCGCGAAGGTCAGGCCCTTGCCGTTGACCTTGGAAACGGCGTAGGCAACGGTGAAGAAGCAGGCGGTGATCCCGACCGAGGCCGCCCCGCCGGCAATCCCGGCAATCGAGAAGGCGTAGGCCAGCCCAACCGTCGACAGCGGGGTGGCGATGATCACGGCAAAGCAGAGGCCGAGGATGGTGCACATCGGCAACGGTTGCAGGAGGGTGACCCGGTTCAAAAAGGCGCCGACGGTGGTTGAAATCAGGTGCACGTACGGGTAGGCCCAGTAGCCGATCCCGCCGACCAGGCAGGCGGAGATGATCGGGTCCCAGATGATCGACCAGCTCCCGACCAGGTTGCGGATTAAGAAGATGGTGACCACCGCCAGGGCGCAGACCAGGATCGTGTTGATCAAGTCGCCCATCCCGACCAGGGTGTAGGTGCCACTCTTGGCCGAGTAGGAAACCGCCCCCGAGCCGATCAAAGTGGCCAGGGCAACGCTGGCCCGCTCGATCATGTTAAAGCCAAACTGGCCGGCCGCCAGCGCCCCGCAGAGGACCGGCACGGCGTACATCGCCAGGTTGGTGACCATGTTGAGGGCCGCCCAGACCGCCCCCTTGCTGGCCAGGGCCTGGAAGAGCGGGCCGACGATCGCGCTCGGGGTGACCGAGACGACGATCGCCATCGCGACCGCAGCCATCAACTTATTCCAAAATTCCCCCATTGAGTACTCTTTTAATTCGCTCATAATTATCCCTCCAGATTGGTTCCACCCGAAAAAGTGCTAAATAATAAATATTCTCTCGAATTGGTGGATAGATCACTTGATAATGTCATCATTTTAGCCGATGACGCCGGAGAAAACAAGCATTTCGATAAAAGAATCGATCACCAATCGTTATTGAATATAAAATCGTTATCACTTGCATTTTGCGCCGTGGTGGGGTATAGTCAATAATTATAAAACGATTAGAGATTTGAGGAGGAATCAGCATGGACCGTTCAGCACTGCGCAAGGAATACCAACAACCAGCCCCAAACATCCTCGCCGACGTCTGCGAAAAGGCGGCGACGATGACCGACGTGATTGACCTTTCAATCGGTGACCCCGACCTGTCAACCCCGGCGGCGATCACCAGGGCCGCCTTCGAGAAGGTGGCGGCCGGCGACAGCCACTACACCTCCGCCCTCGGCAAGCCGGAGCTCCGTCAGGCAATCGCCGACCTCTTCACCAGCCGTTACCAGCGGCCGACGACCAGCGATGAGGTGATGGTGACCGTCGGCGCCGAGCACGCCCTCTTCCTGGTTTTGCAGGCGATCGTCAACCCCGGCGAGGAGGTGATCGTCCTCGAACCGAGCTTCTCGCCCTACGTCAACCAGGTGAAGCTGGCCGGCGGGGTGCCGGTTGAGGTGGCCACCGCCGCCGAGCACGGCTTCGCCCTCGACCTGGCGGCAATCAAGGCGGCAATCACGCCGAAGACCAAGGCCCTGGTGATCAACTCGCCGAACAACCCGACCGGCAACGCCCTGACGGCGGCGGAGGCGGCCGCCCTCGGCCAGTTGGCGATTGAGCACGACTTCTTGATCCTAAGCGACGAGATCTACGCCGACTACCTCAACCCGGGGGTAGCTTTCGCCAGCCCGGTGACCACCGCTCCGGAGCACACGATCATCGTCAACGGCTTTTCCAAGACCTTCGCGATGACCGGCTGGCGGATCGGCTACATCGTTGGTCCGGACTGGGCGATCGAGGCCGCCGCGGCGGTCAACGACTCGGTGACCTTCTCGGCGCCGACCCCGTCGCAAGACGCCGCCCTCTACGCCCTGGCCCACTACGAGGAAACCAGCGCCCCGGTGGTCAACGAGTTCAAGGAGCGGCTGACCTACCTCAACCAGGCCCTGGCCGAGGTGGACTGGCTGAAGCTGACACCGGCGATGGGCAGCATCTATCTCTTCCCCGACATCCGGCCAACCGGGCTCGATTCGCTGACCTTTGCCGACGAACTGCTGAAGAAGGCCGGCATCCTGGTCGTTCCGGGAGTCGCCTTCGGTCAGCCGGGGGAGGGCTTCATCCGGATCGCCGCCACCCAAAAGCTAGCCGTGCTCAAGGAAGCGGTGGCGCGGCTGAAGCAGTTGACCTGGAACTAGTTGCGTGAGGAGGCAGTTATAATGAAGAAGATTATCATGTACGCGACCCTCGACGTCGAGGTGCCCTTCATTAAGCAGTGGGCCAAGGACCACCAGGTGGAAATCAAGATGGTTGAGGAACGGCTGACCCCGGAAACGGTTGGCTGGGCCAAGGGCTTTGATGGGATTGACATCCAGCAGACCCACCCGCTCGACCCGTCGATCTACCCGACCCTGAAGAGCTTTGGCATCAAGCAGATCACCGCCCGGATGGTTGGCTACGACTTCATCGACCTCAAATTGGCCCGCGAAAACGGCCTCCAGGTGACCAACGTGCCGGCCTACTCGCCGCGGGCGATCGCCGAAATGGGGCTGACCCAGGCCCTCCGCCTGGTCCGCAAGCTCGGCTACTACGACCAGCGGATGAGCAAGCTCGACTTCCGCTGGACCGGCCTGGAGAGCACCGAGATCTACAACCTGACCGTCGGCGTGATCGGCGCCGGCCACATCGGCGGGGCCAGCGCCCAGATGTACTCGGCCCTCGGCGCCAAGGTGATTGCCGTTGATCCGGTTCACCACGCCGAAATGGAGCCCTTCCTCACCTACACCGACCTCGACACGGTGCTGACACAAAGCGACATCGTGACCATCCACACCCCGCTCAACGACGAGACGGCCAACATGCTCGACGCGGCGGCCTTCAAGAAGATGAAGAAGACCGCCTACCTGATCAACATGGCCCGTGGCGGCCTGGTGGTGACGAACGACCTGATCAAGGCCCTCCAGGAGGGGGAGATCGCCGGCGCCGCCCTCGACACCCTGGCCGACGAGGCCCAGTTCTTCGAAAAGCAGGCCGCCCCGGAGGAGATCCCGGAAGACTACAAGGTGCTTAAGGCGATGCCGAACGTGCTGATTTCCCCGCACAGCGCCTTCTACACCGACACGGCGATGAAGAACATCGTCGAAATGGGGCTCGACGACGTCCTCTTGATCCTAAACGGCAAGCGGCCGAACTACCCGGTTTTTGAATAGAAATCAGAGAAGCGATTGGCGATTTGCCGGTCGCTTCTTTTTGGTGGGGGGCGTACAATTGAAGAAAAACGTCCGGGAGGAAGCAAAATGACGGCAGAACAACTACGCTACGTGGTCGAACTGGCCCACTACCAAACAATGCAGAAGGCGGCCGGCGCCCTGCACATCACCAAGTCCGGCCTCAGCCGGGCGATTGCCCAGGTGGAGGCCGAGCTGGGCGTCCAGCTCTTTGACCGCACCACCAGCGGGACCTTTCTCACCCCGGCCGGGCGACAAATGTTGCCGCTGATGGAGGCGTCGCTTTCCAACGAGCTCAAGATCCAGCAGCGGGCCCGCCGCCTCCGCCAGGTGGCCGGCCGCCAACTGGTGCGGATTGGCTACGTCAACTCCCTCCAGCGACCGATCAGCAAGGAGTTCTTCAACTTCCGCCGCGACAACCCCCAGGCCGGCTTCGTTTCGATCAGCCAGTACCCGGCCCCGGAGCTGCCGCGGCTGGTTGACCAGGGGGAGCTGGACCTGGCCTTCGTCAGCGTTGACGAGCGCCTCCGCCGGGAACTCGGCACCCTCGACTTTCACCCCCTCTACCAGTGGTGGCCAACCCTCTACCTGCCCAGTGACCACCCGCTGGCCGCGGTCGAGCGGCTGACCCCCGCCCAGTTGCGTGAGCTGAGCTTCGTTACCCTGACCGATCCGCTCAGCCGCCGCAACTTCGACCGCCTCCAGTCACTGTGCGGCCCGCTCGACGAGCTGTTGCGGATCGACAACTACCAGCTGGGCTACGAGGCGGTGGTCGAGTTGCGGGCCGCCTTCTTGTCCTGCAACATGCTGAGCGTGACCGATCCCGACCTGACCCAGTGGCCGCTAACGGCCCAGTCGGTCGGGCACCTAGTGCCGGAGCGTTTCTCCTTTGGCTGGCTGAGCAACCCGCGCCGCCCGCTGGATAAGGCCACCCTGGCCTTCGTTGACCGGGTCTGCCAGCGGGTGCTGGCGGCGACGAAGGCCCCCTTGGTCGGAGGAAACTAAATTTTTTCCAATCCGACAGGGTAAAATTTGGCGAATTTACGTATATATAAAAGACTTCCGCGGAAATTAAAATCCTAGTTTTCAAATTTCACCTTTGGTATGATCTTGTCAAAAAAGGTGATTTTGAA